>NZ_LZJJ01000540.1:0-28723 GCF_001667625.1 Mycobacterium sp. E1715 | reverse complement strand
GGGTCTCGTCGACGACCCGCGCAAGCTCCTCGGGACCGTGGACGTCCCGGCCGGGCCAGTGACCCACGAAGTCGACCATCACGATCTCGGACGCGACGGGCCGGCCCGCCCAGAGCTCGGTGATCCAGCGTTCGTAGAGCGCGCGCACGGTCGACACAGTGGGCAATTACCCCGTTGCCGCGTCACTTCAACAGCGCGACGATCTTCTCCTCGAGCGCGACGGGGGCGGCCTCGGCATCCAGCGGTTCCGTCTTGGGCAGCGCCACGTCGGGATCGGCGAAGTCGCGGTAGGTCTTGTCGCCGCCCAGCGTGTAGAGCAGGTAGCCGGTGAGCAGCGCGCGCACCGTCCGCTGCGTGCGCCGGTGCGGGCTGGCCAGGCCGAACACCTTCGTTAGCCGTCGGCCCTCCACCAGGCCGCCGGGCTGGGCCTTGCTGACGACCCGCAGCGTGGCCGCGTCCCACGCCCGGGACAGCGACAGCGCGTTCGACGTCAGCGACTTCGGATCGCCCGGCGCGGTCAGGATCAACCCCGGCAGCTTGAGCGTCGCCGCCGGTGCCTCGGCCGGGGGGCTGGTGACCGCGGGAAACAACGCCGCCGCGGCGGCCGGCTTGTTCGGCATCCCGGCCGCGGCGAACACTGCGGCCGAGCCGCCGAAACCGTGTCCGACCACGCCGAGCTTGGCCGGATTCACGCTGATCTTGCCCGGCCCGAGCCGCACCCCAGAGACGATGTCCAGCGCGGTGCCGAGGTCGAAGGCGAAGTTCAGGACGGAAGGGGCCAGGCCGCGCTCGGTGTCGGGAGCGCCGGCCACGATGCCCCAGGACGCCAGGTGTTCGAGCAGACCCGCATAGCGGCCGGCCTTGGTCAGCCAGTCGTGCCCGAACGCGACGCCGGGCAGACCCAGCCCCGCCTCCGGGGTGTAGACCACCCCGGGGAGCCCGGCGAACGCCAGGTCACCCCGCAAAACCCGATGCGGACCACGGCGGTTGAGCGCTGCGAACAGCTTGCGGGTGCGGGCCACGCGTCGACGTTAGCGCATCGCGGTCAGGCCATGACCTCGATGACGCCCACCCGCCAGAGCGCCGCATACATGTGGCGCAGCGGGAAGCTCAGTAACTTCGCGGCCGTGTCGACCATCGGGTCGCCACTGGCGATCGGCTCGCGATGACGCCGCCGGGGCGCGGGCTTGGGGGCGGGCGCCGGCGCGAGCGTCAGGCTGGGCACGGGCAGCTCGGTCATCACATCGTCGAACAGAACAGCGGTCATGATTCTCTCCTAAAAGAAGCGGTGCGGAATTTCGGATTAACATTTACTAACGGTTAGCTATCCGGCGGCTTACGCATTATCTGGGCGGTTATTTTTAAGCCAAATAATTAGTCGGCCGTCTAACGCAGTTTCCGGGTAGCTGGACTATCATCATTGATGTCTGCATAAAGGTTCTATTGCTACGAAGATATGGTCGCGCTCTGCGCATTTACACTGTTGAGCCGCATGGCTCGCCAGGCGGTAGTGATCAGGCGGGCGTCAACGAGCTGTCCTTTCTGGTGGCTCCGACGGTTGCCGGTTGTAGCCGATTCCAGAATTCTAAGTAGGCAGATTGGTTCAGCGATGACGCAAACGAAAACGCCACAAATACATCAGGTGAAAAGCGTTTCTATCGTTTATGAAGACGATGTAAAGGGGATGGTCAGCGGCCCTGGGCCGGAAACCCGGGTGGATTGGTCCACGGTGTCCACCTGACTCCGTCCCAATACCGGTGCCCGGGCCCCGACGGGTCGCCGTACCAGCCCGGCGGCGGACCGGCGGCCGGGGGCGGGGCGGGGACGTGGGCGGCGCCGGGTGGCAGCGCGGCCAACTTGCGAACCTGCCGCATCGCGTTCCAGTTGGAGACCAGCGCGACCCAGTTCAACACCAGCAGCGAGAGCAGGCTCCACCAGCCGGCCAGCAGGTTTTGCGTCTGCGCGGACCGGTATGCCCGCTCGCACTGCTCGAGGGTGCCCGTGACGGCGTAGCTGCGCTGCTGCCAGAAGATGACTGCGCCGATGTGCTCGATGAGCCGGACGGAGAACTGACGGTACGGGTCGGTCACAACAAACCTTCCTGCGCAGGTGGGCGGCCTAACCATAGCCTCGGCGTGCGGGGTTGGGGGTGCGCCTGCACTACCCTGGTTCGAATGTGCGGAATCGTCGGCTACGTCGGGCAGCAGCCTGCCTGCCAGGTCGTCATGGATGCGCTGCGCCGGATGGAGTACCGCGGCTACGACTCGTCGGGCATCGCACTGGTCAACGGCGCGGGAACGCTCACCGTGTGCCGCCGCGCCGGCCGGCTCGCCAACCTGGAGGACGCGGTCGCGCAGATGCCGCCGGAGTCGATGGGCGGCACCACCGGCCTGGGTCACACCCGCTGGGCCACCCACGGGCGCCCGACCGACCGCAACGCGCACCCCCACCGCGACGCCGCCGGCAAGATCGCCGTCGTCCACAACGGCATCATCGAGAACTACCCTGGCCTGCGCCACGAGCTCGAGGCCTACGGCGTGGAGTTCACCAGCGACACCGACACCGAGGTGGCGGTGCACCTGGTGGCGCAGGCCTACCGGCACGGGCCGACCGCCGGCGACTTCGCGGCCTCGGTGCTGGCCGTGCTGCGCCGGCTGGAGGGCCACTTCACGCTGGTGTTCACCAACGCCGACGAGCCCGGCACCATCGTGGCCGCCCGTCGCTCCACCCCCCTGGTCATCGGGATCGGCGACGGCGAGATGTTCGTCGGCTCCGACGTCGCGGCGTTCATCCCGCACACCCGCAACGCCATCGAGCTCGGGCAGGACCAGGCCGTGGTGATCACCGCGGACGGCTACCGCATCACCGACTTCGACGGCAACGCCGACGTCGAGTACCGCGAATTCCACATCGACTGGGACCTGGCCGCCGCGGAAAAGGGCGGCTACGAGTACTTCATGCTCAAGGAGATCGCCGAGCAGCCCGCCGCGGTGGCCGACACCCTGCTCGGGCACTTCATCGACGGGCGGGTGGTGCTCGACGAGCAGCGGCTCTCCGACCAGGAACTGCGCGAGATCGACAAGGTGTTCGTCGTGGCGTGTGGCACCGCGTATCACTCCGGGCTGCTCGCGAAGTACGCCATCGAGCACTGGACCCGGCTGCCCGTGGAAGTGGAGCTGGCCAGCGAATTCCGCTACCGCGACCCGGTGCTGGACCGCAGCACCCTGGTGGTCGCGATCTCGCAGTCCGGGGAGACCGCCGACACCCTGGAGGCCGTCCGGCACGCGAAGGAGCAGAAGGCCAAGGTGCTGGCCATCTGCAACACCAACGGCTCGCAGATCCCCCGCGAATGCGACGCCGTGCTTTACACCCGCGCCGGGCCCGAGATCGGCGTCGCCTCCACCAAGACATTCCTGGCGCAGATCGCCGCCAATTACCTGGTGGGCCTGGCGCTGGCGCAGGCCCGCGGCACCAAGTACCCCGACGAGGTCGAGCGGGAGTACCGGGAGCTGGAGGCCATGCCGGACCTGGTCGCGCGGGTGCTCGCGATGATCGAGCCGGTGGCCGCGCTTGCGCATCGGTTCGCCCAGTCCTCGACCGTGCTGTTCCTGGGCCGCCACGTGGGCTACCCGGTGGCGTTGGAAGGCGCGCTCAAGCTCAAGGAACTGGCCTACATGCACGCCGAGGGGTTCGCCGCCGGCGAGCTCAAACACGGCCCGATCGCGCTGATCGAGGACGACCTTCCCGTCATCGTCGTCATGCCCTCGCCAAAGGGCCAGGCCACGCTGCACGCCAAGCTGCTGTCCAACATCCGGGAGATCCAGGCGCGCGGGGCGATCACCATCGTGATCGCCGAGGAGGGTGACGACACCGTGCGGCCCTACGCGGACCACCTGATCGAAATCCCATCGGTCTCAACCCTTTTGCAGCCGCTGCTGTCGACCATCCCGCTTCAGGTGTTCGCCGCGTCAGTTGCCCAGGCCCGAGGTTACGACGTTGACAAACCCCGCAACCTCGCCAAGTCCGTCACCGTGGAGTAGCCGCCGCCTGAGGCTGGCCGCCTTGGGTGTCGTGCTCCTGATCGGCGCCTACATCGGTTCGATCGCGCTGTACGTCGACAGCGGCATGGGTCATCCCCATGTCGTGGTGCAGGGTACGCAGGCGGGCGACGGGACGATGTTGACGAACGACGTCGAAGAGATCCAGTCGCACAACAGCGTTCTGATCGCCAACATCACCGTGCAGCCTGGCCCCGGGCTGCTGGACCCCCGCACCCACACCCTCAAGGACGACCTCCACATCTTCGCCGCCTCGACCGCGACGAGCAGCAGGCAGACGTGGCCGAAAGGCACGCTGCCCACCGTGTTTCGGGTGTCGCTCGTCCTCACCGGCGAGGTCGCGGACTGGCCGCTCGACGAATACCACTCGGGGCCCGTCGTCGCCCAACTGTCGTCCGGTCCGGAGAACACACCGGTGCCCGCGACGGTGACCCTGGTCGACCGGCTGCTCGGTTGGAAAGTCGACGTGACCCGCGTCAACGACGCCGACCCGACCGGCCCGTTCCGGGTGGACCTGTCCAGGACTTCGAGCACGGTGGTTTTCGGGGTCGCCATCCTGTGCGTCCTGATCGGGCTCGCCGGCCTGGGCGCGTTCGTCGCCGTCCAGACGTCGCGCGACCGGCGTAAATTCCAGCCGCCGATGACGACCTGGTATGCGGCGATGTTGTTCGCGGTGATGCCGCTGCGCAATGCTCTGCCCGACGCGCCGCCATTCGGAAGCTGGATCGACATCACGATCGTGGTGTGGGTGATCGTCGTGTTGGGGATATCGATGGGGCTCTACATCTCGTGCTGGTGGCGGCATCTGCGACCCGAAGCCGCCTAGCCGACGCCCCTGCGCCGGCCACGTCCGTCACCGCGGAGTAGTTCCGCCGCTTCGGCCGTAACGCCGCGTGATCCGCGGCGGTTCCGTTAGATTGCTCTCGGGTAACAAGCCACTCCACGGGGTAGGAGCAGCATGCGATCGGCGGTCACAAGACTCGCCACGGTGGGCGTCATCGTGCTCATTCTCGGGACATACATAGCGTTGGTGGGCCTCTACAAGGACACCGTCGAAGGGTCCGCCCCCGGCACCCTGAGCGACAATCCGGAGACGGCCGCCCAGAGCATGGCCACCTTGACCGTGGAGGAGATGCAGTCCAACTACAGCGCCGTCGTCGCCAACGTGGCCGTCGCGCCGGGGCCCGCGCTGCTGGACCCGGTCACCCACCGCCTCAAGGAAGATCTCGTGCTGCGCGTTCGATCTTCGGCCCAGCCCAGTCGCAAGGACTATTCGCCGGGCATGCTTCCCGGCGTCTTCCCGCTCCCGCTGACCATCGCGGGTCACGTGGAGCGCTGGCCGTTCGACAGCTACGCGTCGGGTCCGATCGAGGTGCAGCTCTTCCCCGGGGGCGATACGACGAAGCCGCCCATACTCATCCCGGTGCGACTCATCGACCATTTGTCGGGCTTCAAGGTCTCCATGAGCAAGATCCCGGGCCAGGAGGCGTACCGCATGCACGTGCGGCGCGCGCTGAGCACCGCGGTGTTCGGGATGGTCATTTGCGGCGTGCTCATTGCGATCGCCGGCCTCGCCGTTGTCGTCGCGGTCCAGACGCTGCGCAACCGGCGCAAGTTCCAGCCCCCGATGACGACGTGGTACGCCGCGATGCTCTTCGCGGTGGTGCCCCTGCGCAACGCGCTTCCCGGCCTACCCCCGTTCGGGGCGTGGATCGACGTGACCATCGTGCTGTGGGTGATCGTCGCGTTGGTGACGGCGATGCTGCTGTACATCGTCTGCTGGTGGCGCCACCTGAGGCCGGAGCCTCAGGTCGTCGCGCCGACGGCGGATCCGGTCCCGGCGTCATCGGGCTGATACCCCTTTCGCTTCAACACATTTCGTTATCGAGTAGGGGGGGTCGTGAGGTACGGCGTCATAGCGTTGATCGTGGGCGTCGTCGGGGCCTACGTCGCCTCGGTGGCGCTGTACGCCAACAGTGGGGGTCACCATCACCACCAACAGGCGGTGGCCGGGGGTGACCGCAGCACGGCGACGTTGGTCGTCGAGGACATCCAGTCGAACTACAGCGTGCTGATGGCGAACCTGTCCATCTCGCCGGGGTCGGGCCTGCTGGATCCGCAAACCGGGCATCTCAACCAAGACCTCGGCCTCCGCGTGCGATCCGTGGCGACGCCGACCCGCCGCACCTGGACCAAGGGCATGCTCCCCGGCGTCTTCCCCGTCCCGCTGACCATCGCGGGGGAGATCGAGAATTGGCCCTTCGACCGTTACGGTTCGGGGCCGATAGAGATCGAGCTCATGCGCGGCGGCAGCGACACCGTCGCCGAGCGGCTGCCGGTGACCTTCGTCAATCACCTTTCCGGTTGGCAGGTGTCCGCCGACGGACCGGGTCCGTACCGGGTGAGCGTGCACCGCTCCCTGAGCGCGGCGGCGTTCGGCATCGTCATCTGCGCCGTGCTGGTCGCCATCGCCGGGCTGGGCCTGTTCGTCGCCGTTCAGACGTTGCGCAACCGCCGGAAGTTTCAGCCGCCGATGACGACGTGGTACGCGGCGATGCTGTTCGCGGTGGTGCCGTTGCGCAATGCGCTGCCCGGCTCCCCGCCCTTCGGCGGCTGGATCGACATCACCCTCGTGTTGTGGGTGCTCGTCGTCCTGGTGGTGTCGATGCTGCTCTACATCGCCTGCTGGTGGCGGCATCTGAGGCCCGACGTCCCTGCGGCGCCGGCGAATCCGTTATGAGGTTCGCCGTCGTAGGACTCATCGTGTCCGTCCTTGCGGCATACGTCGCGTCGGTCGCGCTGTACGCGCACAGCCGCACCGCGAATCACCGGGCGGAAGTCCCGGCCGCGGGCGGCAGCAGCATCGCGACGTTCACGGTCGAAGACGTTCAGTCCAACTACAGCGTCGTCGTCATCAACCTCGCCATTTCGCCCGGATCGGCCCTACTGGATCCCCAGACGCAGCACCTCAACGAAGACCTCAGCCTGTGGGTCCGATCCGCGGCGACGCCCACCCGCCGAAGCTGGACCAAGGGCATGCTGCCCGGTGTGTTTCCCGTCCCGGTGACGATTGCCGGGGAGATCGAACGGTGGCCCTTCGATCGCTACGAGTCCGGGCCGATCGAGGTCGAACTCCTGCACGGCGGTGAGGGAGGCGTGCCCGAGCGCCTGCCCGCCACGTTCGTCAACCACCTTCCGGGCTGGCAGGTCACCGCCGACAACGGCGGAGGGCTCGGTCCCTACCGAGTCACTCTGCAGCGCTCCCTGAGCGCGGCTGCGTTCGGCATCGTCATCTGCGGCGTACTCATCGCCATCGCCGGGGTCGGCCTGTTCGTCGCGGTCCAGACGCTGCGTGACCGGCGGAAGTTTCAGCCGCCGATGACCACGTGGTACGCCGCAATGCTTTTCGCGGTTGTGCCGTTGCGCAACGCGCTTCCCGGCTCGCCGCCCTTCGGCGGCTGGATCGACATCACCATTGTTCTCTGGGTGCTCGTCGTGTTGGTGATATCGATGCTGCTCTATGTCGCCTGCTGGTGGAGGCATCTGCGGCCCGACCCTCCGCAGCCCGGCGCGCCCCCCGTTTCGGTGCGGCAACCCAACGGTCCGCGTGCGAAGGTAAGGACGTGACGAACGCACCGGTGCGGTCCCGACTGCGCAGCATGGGACTGGCGGTCTGGCACTACGTCAGCAGCGCGCCGCTGACGTACGGCTGGTTGCTCGTCCTGTTCATCACCACGCTCATCCAGCACTGGCTGCCCCAGCGGCAGCTGCACTCGATGCTGATGCACCATTCCACCAACATCCACGGACTGGCCCGCGACCCGCTCGACGTCCTGTTCTCCAGCCTGCTGTGGATCGACGGCGACAACCTGACCCCGTACCTGATCCTGTTCTCGTTGTTCCTGGCGCCGGCCGAACACTGGCTGGGCCAGTTGCGCTGGCTCACAGTCGGATTGAGTGCCCACATCCTGTCGACCTATTTCAGCGAGGGGCTGCTGTATTTCGCCATCGAGCAACACGACGCCTCGGAACGGCTGGTGCACGCCCGCGACATCGGCGTCAGCTACTTTTTGGTCGGGGTGATGGCCGTGCTCGCCTATCACATCGCGCGACCATGGCGCTGGGGCTATCTGGGCGTGCTCTTCATCATCTTCGGTTTCCCGTTGATCACGATGGACCGGATTGAACTGAACTTCACCGCAATCGGGCATTTCACCTCGATCCTTGTCGGCCTCTGCTTCTACCCGATGACGCGCCACCAGGACCCGCGGCAGCTGAGCCCGGCGCGCCTGCGGGCCATGGCGCGGCGCCGCCGGTCGCCCGAGGCATCGGCCTGAGCGGCGCGGCCGCTGACCCGTAATGTGGCTAAGGTGCGGCACTACTACTCCGTAGACGCGATCCGCCAGGCCGAGGCTCCGCTGCTGGCCAGCCTGCCCGACGGGGCCCTGATGAGGCGGGCCGCGTTCGGCCTCGCCGCGGAGATCGTCGCCGAGTTGCGCGCTCGCACCGGCGGGGTGGCCGGCCGCCGGGTGTGCGCGGTCGTCGGCTCCGGCGACAACGGTGGTGACGCGCTGTGGGCCGCCACCTTTGTGCGCCGTCGCGGCGCGGCCGCCGACGCGGTGCTGCTCAACCCGGAACGCACGCACCGCAAGGGGCTGGCGGCGTTCCGGAAGGCCGGCGGCCGGATCGTCGAAAGCGTCTCGCCGGCAACCGATCTCGTCATCGACGGGGTGGTGGGCATCTCCGGCTCCGGGCCGTTGCGCCCGGCCGCGGCCGAGGTGTTCGCCGCGGTCGACGATGCCGGCATCCCGGTGGTCGCGGTCGACATCCCCAGCGGGGTCGACGTGGCGACCGGGGCGGTGACGGGGCCCGCGGTGCGCGCCGCGGCGACCGTGACCTTCGGCGGCCTCAAGCCCGTGCACGCGCTCCGCGACTGCGGGCGCGTCACGCTGATCGACATCGGGCTGGATCTGCCGGAGACCGACGTGCTGGGCTTCGAGGCGGCCGACGTGGCCGCGCGCTGGCCGGTGCCCGGACCCCACGACGACAAATACACCCAGGGTGTGACCGGTGTGATGGCCGGCTCCTCGACGTATCCCGGGGCGGCGGTGCTGTGCACCGGGGCGGCCGTCGCGGCGACCTCCGGCATGGTCCGCTACGCCGGCAGCGCGCACCGTGAGGTGCTGGCGCACTGGCCGGAGGTGATCGCGTCACCCACGCCCGCGTCGGCCGGGCGGGTCCAATCCTGGGTCGTCGGGCCGGGATTGGGCACCGACGACGCCGGGGCCGCCGCATTGTGGTTCGCGCTGGAGACCGACCTGCCGGTGATCGTGGACGCCGACGGGCTGACCATCCTGGCGGCGCACCCCGAGTTGGCCGCCAACCGCACCGCGCCGACGGTGCTGACGCCCCACGCCGGTGAATTCGCCCGCCTGGCGGGCAGTCCCCCCGGCGACGACCGCGTGGGCGCATGCCGGAAATTGGCCGACACCTTCGGCGCCACCGTGCTGCTGAAGGGGAACGTCACCGTCGTCGCCGATCCGGGCGGTCCGGTGTACCTCAACCCGGCCGGGCAATCCTGGGCGGCCACCGCCGGCTCCGGTGACGTGCTGTCCGGCATGATCGGCGCGCTGCTCGCGGCGGGCCTGCCGGCGGTCGAGGCGGCCGCGGCGGCCGCGTTCGTCCACGCGCGGGCGGCGGCGTTGTCGGCCGCCGACCCGGGCCCCGGTGACGCGCCGACGTCATCGTCCCGCATGGTTCCGCACATCAGGGCGGCGCTGGCCGCCCTCTAGGAAGGATTCTCACCCGTGCCTCAACACCCGTCGCTGCCCGCGCACTCGATCGCCCCGGCCTACACCGGCCGCCTGTTCACCGCGCCCGTCCCGGCGCTGCGGATGCCCGACGAATCGATGGACCCCGAGGCCGCCTACCGCTTCATCCACGACGAGCTGATGCTCGACGGCAGTTCCCGGCTGAACCTGGCGACCTTCGTGACCACCTGGATGGACCCCGAGGCCGGCCGGCTGATGGCCGAGACGTTCGACAAGAACATGATCGACAAGGACGAATACCCGGCGACCGCCGCGATCGAGCAGCGCTGCGTGTGCATGGTGGCCGACCTGTTCCACGCGGACGGCCTCGACGACGCCGACCCCTACAGCGCGTGCGGGGTGTCCACGATCGGCTCCAGCGAGGCCGTCATGCTCGGCGGCCTGGCCATGAAATGGCGCTGGCGGCAGAAGGTCGGCAAGGACTGGAAGGGCCGCACCCCCAACCTGGTGATGGGCTCCAACGTGCAGGTGGTCTGGGAGAAGTTCTGCCGCTACTTCGACGTCGAACCCCGCTACCTGCCCATGGAGGAGGGGCGCTACGTCATCACCCCCGAACAGGTCATCGACGCCGTCGACGAGGACACCATCGGCGTGGTGGCGATCCTGGGCACCACCTACACCGGTGAGCTGGAACCCGTCGCCGACATCTGCGGCGCGCTGGACAAGCTGGCGGCCGGCGGGGGCGTGGACGTGCCGGTGCACGTCGACGCCGCCAGCGGCGGGTTCGTGGTGCCCTTCCTGCACCCCGAGCTGAAGTGGGATTTCCGGCTGCCCCGGGTGGTGTCGATCAACGTCAGCGGGCACAAGTACGGGCTGACCTATCCCGGTGTGGGCTTCGTGGTGTGGCGCAGCAAGGAGTACCTGCCCGAGGAACTGGTGTTCCGGGTCAATTACCTCGGCGGCGACATGCCCACCTTCACGCTGAACTTCTCCCGGCCCGGCAACCAGGTGGTCGGCCAGTACTACAACTTCCTGCGGCTGGGCCGCGACGGCTACACCAAGGTGATGCAGGCGCTGTCCGGGACGGCGCGGTGGCTGGGCGAGCAGTTGCGGGTGAGCGAGCGTTGCGAGCTGATCTCCGACGGGTCGGCGATCCCGGTGGTCGCCTTCCGGCTCGCCGGGGATCGCGGCTACACCGAGTTCGACGTCTCGCACGAGCTGCGCACCTACGGCTGGCAGGTGCCCGCCTACACCATGCCCGACAACGCCACCGACGTGTCGGTGCTGCGCATCGTGGTACGCGAGGGGCTTTCGGCCGACCTGGCCCGCGCGCTGCACGACGACGCCGTCTCGGCGCTGACCTCGCTGGACAAGCTCAAGCCTGGCGGCCATTACGAGGCGCAGCACTTCGCGCACTGAGCGATGGGCCGGCTGCCGCCGCGGACCGAATGCGCGTGTTGCCCGCCTCACAGCGACAGCGCGCCGCCCGCGGGGGAGACGCGGCGCCTTCCGGCGCCGAGACGGGGCGCCTTCCGGCGCTGACGTCGTCGCTTGTCGCTCCGAGGCGGGCACATCGGGCGCCGTCAGAACGGGGGAGTTATGTGGCCACTGTGACGAATGGGGCAAGGCTGGGCCTGCGGCCGGCCGCGCCTGCGGCCGATTCTGGGACAATGGCGGCCATGAATGGGCGGGCCGTTGCGCCGATCTCCCTGACGCCGGGCCTCGTCGCCGAGGCCCTGGTCGACCTGGGCGCCATCGAACACAACGTGCGGTTGCTGTGCGAGCACGCCGGCCGCGCGCAGGTGATGGCCGTCGTCAAGGCCGACGGTTACGGCCACGGCGCCACCCGGGCCGCCCGCGCGGCGCTGGCCGGCGGTGCCGCCGAGCTGGGCGTCGCCACGGTCGCCGAGGCGCTGGCGCTGCGCGCCGACGGCATCGGCGCACCGGTGCTGGCGTGGCTGCACCCGCCCGGCATCGACTTCGGGCCCGCGCTGCTGGCCGACGTCGAGATCGCCGTGTCCTCGGAGCGCCAGCTCGACGAGCTGCTGGACGCGGCGCGCCGCACCGGCCGGGCCGCGACGGTCTCGGTGAAGGTGGATACGGGGCTGAACCGCAACGGCGTCCACCCGTCGCGGTACCCGTCGATGCTGGCCGCGCTGCGCCGCGCCGTCGCCGAGGATGCCATCCGCCTGCGCGGGCTGATGTCACACATGGTGTTCGCCGATCAACCGGCCAACCCCGTCAATGACCTTCAGGCCCAACGGTTCAGCGACATGCTGGCGCAGGCGGGCGCACAGGGGGTGGGGTTCGAGGTCGCGCACCTGGCGAACTCATCGGCCACCATGTCGCGTCCCGACCTTGCCTTCGACCTGGTGCGGCCCGGTGTCGCGGTGTACGGCCTGAGCCCGGTGCCCGAGCTCGGCGACATGGGGCTGATCCCGGCGATGACGGTGAAATGCCCTGTCGCGCTGGTGAAGTCGATCCGCGCCGGGGAGAGCGTGTCGTACGGGCACACCTGGACCGCGGAGCGCGACACCACTCTGGCCCTGCTGCCCGTCGGTTACGCGGACGGCGTGTTCCGTTCGCTGGGGGGACGATTGGAGGTGTTGATCAACGGCAAGCGCCGCCCGGGCGTCGGCCGGATCTGCATGGACCAGTTCGTCGTCGACCTCGGCCCCGGCCGCACCGACGTGACCGAGGGTGACGAGGCGATCTTGTTCGGGCCCGGCACCGGCGGGGAACCCACCGCGCAGGACTGGGCCGACCTGCTCGGCACCATCCACTACGAAGTGGTGACCAGCCCGCGCGGGCGCATCACCCGGACCTACCGCGAGGCGCAAACCATTGAGCCGTGAGAGAACTCGCAGGCGCCAACGGGGGAGGGCTTGGTTCGCGGGAGGGGCGGGGTTGACGGCCCTCGCCACCATCGTGGGAGCCTCGGCCCGCCGCTCGATGGTCCAGCGCACCCGTGGCGGCGAAGACCCTTACGCCGACGAGGATTTCGACAGGATCGACGACGACCGCCGCTCCGTGGTGACCACCCCGGACGGGGTGTCGTTGGCGATTCGCGAGGCCGGCCCCGCGGACGCCCCGCTGACCATGGTCTTCGTCCACGGGTTCTGCCTGCGGATGGGCGCCTTTCATTTCCAGCGGACGCGGCTGCCCCAGCATCTGGGCCCAGGCGTCCGGATGGTCTTCTACGACCAGCGCGGGCACGGGCAATCCGACGAGGCGCCGCCCCAGAGCTACACGCTGACCCAACTCGGTAGGGACCTGGAAAGCGTGCTTCAGGTGGTGGCGCCGCGCGGAATGGTCGTGCTGGTCGGGCACTCCATGGGCGGCATGACGGTGTTGTCGCACGCCCGCCAATTCCCCGACCAGTACGGGCGCCGGATCGTCGGCGCCGCGTTGATCTCCTCAGCGGCCGAGGGCGTCGCCAGGTCCCCGCTCGGCGAGATCCTGAAAAACCCTGCGTTGGAAGCATTTCGGTTCACCGCACGCTCCGCGCCCAAGCTGATGCACCGCGGCCGCAACGTGTCGCGTTCGCTGATCGGGCCGGTCCTGCGGGCCGCCTCCTACAGCGACCTGCACGTCAGCCGCAGCCTGGACGCCTTCTCGCAGCGGATGATGAACGGCACACCGATCCCGACCATGGTCGAGTTCCTGGATGCCCTGGAAGCCCACGACGAGACCGCCGGCCTGTGGACCCTGCTGCGCGTCCCCACGCTGATCGCCTGCGGTGACCACGACCTGCTGACACCGGACGAATACTCCCGCAAGATGGCGGCCTCGCTGCCGCAATCCGAGCTGGTCATCGTTCGCGGGGCCAGCCACCTCGCGCTGCTGGACAAGCCCGAGGCGATCAACGACGGGTTGGTCCGGCTGGTCAAGCGGGCCACCCCGGGCCGCGTCGCCCTGGCCGCCCGGTGGATGCGGGAAAGGCTGCGGCGCCGTGGCTAGCCCGGATGGCGGTGACCCGCCGCGCCCGGCTTCGCCGCGCTTGCGATCACCGCAGGCGGATGGCGGTGACCCGCCGCGCCCGGCTTCGCCGCGCTTGCGATCACCGCAGGCGGATGACGCGGGCACGGCCACCCTCGAACGGGTCGAGGACACCGTCGCCCTGGGGTCTCGGCTGGGCGAGCAGCTGAAGGCGGGGGACGTCGTGGTGCTCACCGGCCCGCTCGGCGCGGGAAAGACCGTCCTGGCCAAGGGGATTGCCGCGGCGATGGACGTCGACGGCCCGGTCACCTCGCCGTCGTACGTGCTGGCGCGGGTGCACCCGCCGCGGCGGCCGGGGACACCGACGATGATTCATGTCGACATGTACCGGCTTTTGGACCACGACGGCGCCGACCTGCTCGGCGAGCTCGACTCGCTCGACCTCGACACCGACCTCGACGGCGCGGTGGTGGTCGTGGAGTGGGGCGAAGGCATCGTCGAGCGCCTCGCCGAGCGGCACCTCGACGTTCGTCTGGAACGCCTCAGCGGTTCGGACGTGCGGATCGCCTCGTGGCAGTGGGTTCGGTCGTGAGTATCGTTCTGGCGCTCGACACCGCGACCCCGGCCGTGACGGCCGGGATCGTGCGGCGCGACGACCTGAGCGTGCTGGCCGAGCGGGTCACCGTCGACGCCCGGGCGCACGCCGAACGGCTGACCCCGAACGTGGTGGCCGCCCTCGCCGACGCGGGGCTGACGATGAGCGATCTGGAGGCCGTCGTGGTCGGCTGCGGCCCCGGCCCGTTCACCGGCCTGCGGGCCGGAATGGCGACCGCATCCGCCTACGGACACGCGCTGGACATCCCGGTGCGCGGCGTGTGCAGCTTGGACGCGATCGGGGTGCGGACCACCGGCGAGACGCTGGTGGTCACCGACGCCCGGCGGCGCGAGATCTACTGGGCCCGTTACCGCGACGGGTTCCGGATGGAAGGACCCGGGGTCAACGCCCCGGCCGACGTCGACCCCGGCCCGGCCCAGGCGGTGGCCGGCTCGAAGGAGCACGCCGCCCTGTTCGGATTGCCGCACCGCGGGCCCGTCTACCCCACGCCGGCCGGGCTCGTCGCCGCGGTGCCCGACTGGTCGCAGCGCCCGCTGCCGTTGGTGGCGCTGTATCTTCGCCGCCCGGACGCCAAGCCGATGGCGGCGCGGCAGTGACCGCCACCCGTGAGCCCGTGACGCTCGGCGCGCTTACCGCCGCCGACGCGACTCGCTGCGCCGAGCTGGAACGCCAACTGTTCGACGGCGACGACCCGTGGCCCGCCGCGGCGTTCAACCGGGAACTGGCCAGCCCCCACAACCATTACGTCGGCGCGCGCGCCGGCGGCACCCTGGTCGGGTACGCCGGAATCTCGCGGCTGGGCCGCACCCCGCCGTTCGAGTACGAGGTCCACACCATCGGCGTCGACCCCGCGTATCAGGGACAGGGCATCGGGCGCCGGTTGCTCGACGAGCTGCTGGTCTTCGCCGACGGGGGCGTCGTCTTCCTGGAGGTGCGCACCGACAACGAGGCGGCCATCGGGCTGTACCGCAGCGTGGGCTTCGAACAGATCGGCCTGCGCAGGCGCTACTACCGCGCCAGCGGCGCCGACGCCTACACGATGCGCCGGGGGGCCCGCTGATGAGGACGATTCTGGCCATCGAAACCTCTTGCGACGAAACGGGAGTCGGCATCGCCCGGCTGGACGCCGACGGCACCGTGACGCTGCTGGCCGACGAGGTGGCCTCCAGCGTCGACGAGCACGTCCGCTTCGGCGGCGTGGTCCCGGAGATCGCCTCCCGGGCGCACCTGGAGGCCCTCGGCCCCGCCATGCGCCGCGCGCTAGAGGCGGCCGGCGTGCGCAAGCCCGACATCGTCGCCGCCACGATCGGGCCCGGCCTGGCCGGCGCGCTGCTGGTGGGCGTGGCTGCCGCCAAGGCCTATTCGGCCGCGTGGGGGGTGCCGTTCTACGCCGTCAACCACCTGGGCGGGCATCTGGCCGCCGACGTCTACGAACACGGGCCGCTGCCCGAATGCGTGGCGCTGCTGGTGTCCGGTGGACACACCCACCTGCTGCACGTGCGTTCGCTCGGCGAACCGATCGTCGAGCTCGGCAGCACCGTCGACGACGCCGCCGGCGAGGCCTACGACAAGGTGGCCCGTCTGCTGGGGCTGGGCTACCCGGGCGGCAAGGTGCTCGACGAACTGGCCCGCAGCGGCGACCGCGACGCGGTCACGTTCCCGCGCGGCATGACGGGACCGGGCGACGACCCGTACTCCTTCAGCTTCTCGGGGCTCAAGACGGCCGTCGCCCGCTACCTGGAGAGTCACCCGGACGCGGTGAACGCCGACGTGGCCGCGGGGTTCCAGGAGGCCGTCGCCGACGTGCTGACCATGAAGGCCGTGCGCGCCGCGACGGGGCTCGCCGTCTCGACCCTGCTGATCGCCGGCGGGGTGGCCGCCAACTCGCGGCTGCGGGAGTTGGCCGAGCAGCGGTGCGCGGCGGCCGGGCTGACGCTGCGGGTCCCCCGCCCCCGGCTCTGTACCGACAATGGGGCAATGATCGCGTCCTTCGCCGCGCACCTGGTGGCCGCCGGGGCGCGGCAGTCACCGCTGGACGCGCCCAGCGACCCGGGCCTGCCGGTGGTAAAAGCCCAGGTGACGTGATCGCTTATAGCGAATACCCGGTACGCAGCGGGGCGCCCTTGAGTGCTAGCACTCTCGTGTATAGAGTGCTAGGTGGCAATCGGCCAAACCCTGTGCCGGCACCCGCGACGACGGCGCTCGGGCACGGACGACTGCCGAATCCCTTGATAATTCTGGGGCACCCCGCCCCGGACCCGATCTAACTAGTGGAGGGCTCCAATCGTGGCGAAGGTGAACATCAAGCCACTCGAGGACAAGATTCTCGTGCAGGCCAACGAGGCCGAGACCACGACCGCGTCCGGTCTGGTCATTCCTGACACCGCCAAGGAGAAGCCGCAGGAAGGCACCGTCGTCGCAGTCGGTCCCGGCCGCTGGGACGAGGACGGCGAGAAGCGGATTCCGCTCGACGTCTCGGAAGGCGACACCGTCATCTACAGCAAGTACGGCGGCACCGAGATCAAGTACAACGGCGAGGAGTACCTGATCCTGTCGGCGCGCGACGTGCTGGCCGTCGTATCGAAGTAAGCACCGTGGCCCGCCCCGGCGATCCCCGCGCATGGCCGCGGGTGATTTCCGGGGCGGCGCCATTTGAACGTCGTGGTGATCGCAAGCGCGGCGGAGCCGGGCGAGGCGGGTCGCCACCATTTGAACGTCGTGGTGATCGCAAGCGCGGCGGAGCCGGGCGAAGCGGGTCGCCACCATTTGAACGTCGTGGTGATCGCAAGCGCGGCGGAGCCGGGCGAAGCGGGTCGCCACCATTCAAACGAGGAGCCTGATGAGCAAGGTTATTGAGTACGACGAGACCGCGCGCCGCGCGATCGAGGCCGGCGTCAACGCGCTCGCCGACGCGGTGCGGGTGACCCTGGGGCCGCGCGGCCGGCATGTGGTGCTGGCCAAGGCCTTTGGCGGGCCCGCGGTCACCAACGACGGCGTGACCGTCGCGCGCGAGATCGAGCTGGAAGACCCGTTCGAGAACCTGGGCGCCCAGCTGGTCAAGTCGGTGGCCACCAAGACCAACGACGTGGCGGGCGACGGCACCACCACCGCGACCGTGCTGGCGCAGGCCCTGGTCAAGGGCGGCCTGCGCCTGGTTGCGGCCGGCGCCAACCCGATCGAGCTCGGCATCGGAATTTCGAAGGCGGCCGACGCGGCGTCCGAGGCGCTGCTGGCCGCGGCCACCCCGGTGTCCGGCAAGGACGGCATCGCTCAGGTGGCGACGGTGTCGTCGCGTGACGAGAGGCTCGGCGAGCTGGTCGGCGAGGCGATGACCAAGGTGGGTGCCGACGGCGTGGTCAGCGTCGAAGAGTCCTCGACCCTGAGCACCGAGCTGGAGTTCACCGAGGGCGTCGGCTTCGACAAGGGTTTCCTGTCGGCGTATTTCGTCACCGACTTCGACGCGCAGGAAGCCGTGCTGGACGAGCCGCTGATCCTGCTGCACCAGGAGAAGATCAGCTCGCTGCCCGACCTGCTGCCCATGCTGGAGAAGGTCGCCGAGTCGGGCAAGCCGCTGCTGATCATCGCCGAGGACATCGAGGGTGAGGCCCTGGCCACGCTCGTGGTCAACTCGATCCGCAAGACGCTCAAGGCGGTTGCGGTCAAGGCGCCGTTCTTCGGCGACCGGCGCAAGGCCTTCCTCGAGGACCTGGCGGTGGTGACCGGCGGGCAGGTGATCAACCCCGACGCCGGCCTGCTGCTGCGCGAGGTCGGCACCGATGTGCTGGGCTCGGCCCGGCGTGTGGTGGTCAGCAAGGACGACACCATCATCGTCGACGGCGGCGGCTCCAAGGACGCGGTCGACGCGCGCATCAAGCAGCTGCGCGCCGAGATCGAGGCGAGCGACTCCGACTGGGACCGCGAGAAGCTGCAGGAGCGGCTGGCCAAGCTGGCCGGCGGCGTGGCCGTGATCAAGGTGGGGGCCGCGACCGAAACGGCGCTCAAGGAACGCAAGGAAAGCGTCGAGGACGCGGTCGCGGCGGCCAAGGCCGCCGTCGAGGAGGGCATCGTCGCGGGCGGCGGCTCGGCCCTCATCGGGGCACGCAACGCGCTGAAGGAGCTGCGCGGATCGCTGTCCGGCGATCAGGCCGCCGGCGTCGACGTGTTCGCCGAGGCGCTGGCCGCGCCGCTGTACTGGATCGCCACCAACGCCGGCCTGGACGGCGCGGTTGCGGTGAGCAAGGTCAGCGAGTTGCCGGCCGGGCACGGGCTCAACGCGGACAAGCTCACCTACGGCGACCTGATCGGCGACGGCGTGATCGACCCCGTCAAGGTGACCCGGTCCGCGGTGGTCAACGCGGCGTCGGTGGCGCGCATGGTGCTGACCACCGAGACGGCGATCGTCGACAAGCCCGCCGACGAGCACGACGACCACGGCCACGGCCACGGCCATCACCACCACTAGTCGGTAGATCAGCGAGGCCCCCGTATCCCCTTCGGAACGGGGGCCTTCGCTTTGGCCTCGCCGCGGCCTCCCGAAGGCTAGTCCGATCGCCCCGGAGCAGATAGTATCAATCGATACAGTATGATCTGAAACGGAAATTGGAACCAGTGTAGGTAGGCGACCATGGACGTATACGAGGCAGTCACAAGCCGACGGGCGGTGCGCGGATTCACCGACCAGCCCGTTCCGAGAGATGTGCTGGAGCGTGTGCTGTCCGTTGCGGCATGGTCGCCTTCGGGGTCGAACATCCAGCCGTGGAACTCGTACGTGGTGACCGGAACGCTGCTGGACGAGCTCAAGACGCGCGCCGTCGAGCGCGTCGCCCACGGCGATCCCTGGGACGAGCGGGAGTACCAGATGTACCCGCCCGCAATGAAGTCGCCGTACAGCGACCGCCGGTCCGCCTTCGGCAAGGAGCGGTACAGCGCGCTCGGCATCGCGCGCGAGGATTGGGAGGCACGCCAGAGGGCGGCCATCGCGAACTGGAACTGTTTCGGTGCCCCTGCCGCGCTGTTCTGCTACATCGACCGCGACCTTGGCGTGGCCCAGTGGGCCGATGTCGGCATGTATTTGCAGACGATCATGCTGCTACTACGCGCGGAGGGGTTGCACAGCTGCCCACAGATGGCGTGGTCGCAGGTCCGCGAAACAGTCGCGGAGGTCCTGTCCCCGCCGGATGGACTGATCCTGTTCTGCGGCATGTCGATCGGGTTCGAGGACCCGGCGGTGAAGTATGCGCGCACGGGCCGGGCACCGCTGGATGAGACGGTCACATTCGTCGACGACGAGTCGGCCGGTCCCCGCAAGGTTGAACATTCCATCCGGGCCGAGTCCGGTGTTCGCATTGGATGAAGGATGCGCGCACGATGACCGGTGACGCTTCTGGGCACGCCACCCCCGCGCGTGCGACCGACCGCCCCGGCGATCCGTCGCCATTCGCTCTCGGCTTGCTTCTGCGCCGGGCGCACTGGCGCGCAGCCGCGGTGATGTCGGAGGCGCTTCGGCCCCTGGCCATCGATTTGCGACATTTCGCCGTGCTGCTCGTCCTCGTCAACCGCGGGCCCACGGAGCAACGGGACCTGGTCGAGGCGACGGGTTCGGACAAGGCGGGCATCATGCGCGTCGTGGACGATCTCGAACGCAAGGGGCTCGCCGTCCGCAAATCCGTCCCGAACGACCGCCGGGTGCGAGCGGTCGAGATCACCCCGAAGGGGTTGAAGGTTTTCGACGCCGCGCACGGCGCGGCCGAGCCACTGGCTGCGCGCCTGGTATCGGTGTTGGGCCCGGGCGAGGCGGAACGGCTGACGGATCTTCTCACTCGGTTCACCGCTTCCGCCGAACAGTAGACGCCGTGAAGATGGCATTCATGGACAAGCCCATCTTTTCGGTCACTCCCGGCTACGGGGAGCGCCAGCTACGGGACTTTCACTACTCACAGGTCGTCCGGTATGGCGACCGGGTAGAGACCGCCGGGCAGGGCGGGTGGGACGACGACCGGCGTTATCCGGAGTCAGTGCGCGACGAAATCATTCAGGCCTTCGACAACGTCGAGCGGACGCTGGCGACAGCGGGAGCCTCGTGGCGGCAAGTGGTAACCGTGCACTCGTATCACCTGCCGGATCCGAACGGCCGGATCGGTCGCGAGCACCTCGACACCATGGTCGAACAGCTCCGCCTCCGCACGGGTGACCGCGCCCCGCTGTGGACGTGCCTCGGCGTCGCCGCGCTGGCGGGTCCACAGATGCGCGTCGAGATACAAGTCGCCGCGATCGTCGAGGACGACGACTGAGCGCAGGGGCTTGATTCCCCGCACTCGGCTTGTTGGGATCGGTAGCAAGGCGGGGCTAGTGCACTGGTTGCCAGAGAACGGCACCAGGAGAGGACGGTCATCATGCCACTTGCCCACATGACGAAGAGTCTCATCGCGGCCGCACTGCTCGCGGGGGGTACCGCGCTCACCGGGTGGGGTGTGGGCACCGCGCACGCGGATACGATGGAACCGCACCGCTGGTGCCCGGGCAACCCGAAACAGATGCCCTACGTCGTGAACCAGTACATCGACTGGGACTGGAACGTGTGCCACACCTGGTACCCGACCCAATACGGGATGGGCAACGTCACCATGCAGGGCCGGCCGACCTCGATCTGGGACGGCGACAACCCGCCGATCGAGGCGATCACCATCAGGCATTGCCCGCCGATCAGCTTCATGTGCCCCTAGAGCCGACGCGCCCCGGTCACCGGCCGGGGCGTTTTCGTCGCGGGGCGGCCATCGGCGTCTAATCTCGCGCCATGGACCGCTTCGTGCAGTGGGCGTGGGACCGGTTCGGCACGCGGTATTCGTGGGTGGTCTTCGGGGTCTCCATCCTGGTGCCGTCGCCGATATATCTGTTCTTGTCTTGTGCCCAGGTGGCATTCGAGAGATCGGATCGCTACCCCGACGCGGTGGCCGCCACTGCGGTCACCATGTTGGTGTTGGCGTACGGAATCGTGCTGCCCGGCCAGGGCGCATGGCGGCTCGCCGAGCGATGGGCGGCCGGTAAGGCGGTGGATCCGGAGAGCGCACTGCGGGCCACCTACACCTGGTCGCGCCGTGCCGTCCTCCGGGGGTTGGCGGTCGTCACCGCGTGCGGCGCCGTGCTGTCGGTCGCCGTCGGGGTGATTGTCGGCGCGGCCGGACCGCGGCTGGCCGAGTATGCGGTCCTGGGTGGCCTCGTCGGCGCCGTTTCACACCTGGTCGGCGTGCACAGCGTGCCGGAAGGGCCGATGCGGCCGGTTCGGGCCGCCATCGCCGGCGACTCGGCGATCGGTGACTCCCTGCCCCGGTCTCGCCCCAGCTTCGCCGCGTGGTCGAACCTGGCCATCCTCGCGGTCGCGTTCGGTTTCTCCATGGGGGGCGCGATGGTCGCCGGTGAGTTCGACCGGGCCCGGCAATCCCCCCTGCTGTGGGTGGGCATCGCCTGCGTGCTGACCCTGGGGCTCGCCGTGCCGATCACCGTCATCAGCGTGTTCGCGCCCTCCCTGCAGCCGATCCGGGAGCTTGCCGAAGGCACCAAACGCGTTGCGGCCGGGGACTACTCGCGACGCCTGCCGGTGGTCCAAGACGACGACCTCGGCGCGTTGGCGGGGTCGTTCAACCGCATGCAGGCCGGTCTGGCCGAGCGGCAACGGCTTCACGCCGCGTTCGGGAGCTACGTCGACCCGGCCTTGGCGGCACGGCTGCTCGAGCAGGGCGACGACGTGTTCACGGGTGAGCGTCGCGAAGTGAGCGTGATGTTCGTCGACATTCGCGATTTCACGCCGTTCGCCGAGGCGCACACCGCCGAGGAGACCGTCGCCCATCTCAACGCATTGTTCGAGATCGTCGTGCCCGTCGTCGTCGAGGCCGGCGGCCACGTGAACAAGTTTCTCGGCGACGGCGCGCTGGCCGTCTTCGGCGCTCCCAACGAGCTTGCCATGCATGCCGACGCCGCGCTGAGCGCCGCGGCGTCGATCAGCAGCCTCGCCGCCGAGCGATTCGCCGGGGAGCTCCGCATCGGCATCGGCATCAACACCGGTGTGGTGATCGCCGGAACCATCGGCGGCGGAGGCAAACTCGAGTTCACCCTCATCGGTGACGCCGTCAATGTGGCGGCCCGCGTCGAACAGCTCACCAAAAACACCGGTGACGTGATCCTGCTGACTCAGCAAACCGCCGACGCGTTGGTTTCCCGACCGCCGGGGCTAGCCGATCGTGGATCACATGCCCTGAAGGGCAAGTCAGCCACTACCCGGGTCTTCGGGTTCGCCGCTGGCATTGGTTCTCATCGCCCCGGCTGAATTGCCTGACGCCTGCCGTCCCGGTGATCCGCGGCGCCGGTAGGGCCGCGACACGCGTCAACTCGGCGGGTTCTGCGTCCTGCCGGGATTCGGAAATGCCGGGTTGGTGTAGGCCGGCGTCTCGGGCTCCTGGCCGAGACTCGGAGACTCGACTGGCGCTGGTCCGGACTCCGGCTCACCCGGGGGAGTCGGCTGTGCCCGATGTTCGGGCGGTGGCGGCTTGGGCACCAGGTAGTTTCTCCACGCGCCCGGTGGGTTCGGGGCAGGGCCGACCGTGTTATCCGGCCAGCGCCATGAACAGCCACCGGAAGCACCCCCGAAATCGCCTGCCGGAATGGTCAATCCGAAACCCATGAAACTTCCACCGATGATGGAGTTGCCACCCGGGCCACCCATGTTCCAGCCGCCATACTCGCAGTGCCAGTGGGTGCTGTTCTCCTCGACGGGGAAATCGCAGTAGTACGTCGTTGCCCCAGCCTCGAAAGTACTTCCGCCGACACCGGGATAGTCGCAGACCCCGGGGCCGGGGATGTTGCCGCCCGGCCCGGCCCAGGCCGTGGGGGCGTTGAGGATTGCCCACAACGTAACCCCCGGTGCCACAAGGAGTTTGATTGTCTTGCCGATGGACTCTTTCATTGTGAGCGTCTTCTCACTTCGACGCCGGCGCGTCCTTCGCGATACTCATCAGCCGTGTGGAATGCGACCGTATTCCGTTCATCGCGCTGAGTAGGCATTGTCGATGACATGTCTTCACCACCAGAATCAAAGCTGCGGCTGGCTTCAGGCCCCGACCTGAACCGTAGTACTGCTTCACGTTTTGATATCTCGTTTCCGGCGAATTCGAAGCCACTCTTCGCTACGGCCGCCCCGCGCGGCGTGCCTTCGGTCGCGGCGGTCGTGGGCAAGCTGTGCCCGATCGTGCCGATTGCTAAGCTGACCGCACCATGACGTGGGGGGCGTGAGCGTGAGTTATCCGCAGCAGTGGCCACCGCAACCACCGCAGTACCCCAGGCAATGGTCTCCGCCGTACCCGCCGCCGGCGCCCCCGCCGCGCAAGACCAATGTCGTGCTGATCGTTGTGCTTACGGTCGCCGCGCTCGTCGTTCTCATACCGGCGGCGTTGGTCGGTTTTTTCGTGATCCGCGACGTGGCCCGCGACGGTCTCGACGGGCGCGGCGGAATCAAGAAAGCCACGACCATCTCGGCCTTCGATGTGGTGTGCGATCGCGGGTCAATCAGCAACGCCGCCACGTACGGGAAGCCGTACAAGATCGTGGCGTTCGGTCCGGACGAGCGGCCGAACCCGATGAGCCAAGTGACATCCGATCATTGGAGCCAACTCGCGCTCGATCCCCGTGCCGATTACCACGTCAGCCCCGATGACTTCCAGTCGGCGAATGTTGTTGCCTGCCTTACCCGTAAATCCGGAACCGAGGTGAAGGCACTCACCTGCAATTTCCAGACCGACGCAGGCGAACACGTGACCGTCGATTACTACGCCGTGCAGTACGACATCGAGCTTCGCGAAGCCAGGACCGGCAAGCACATCGAACAACTGGGACCGGTGGACGGTCCCTCGGCCAGCTGCCCGTTCCTGCTGTGGGTCAAAAAGCGCGATCCGAAGATGTACGCGGAACCGGATGCCGCGGCGGTCGATGCTAAGCTCGCCGAGTTCGCCCACCGGTAATCGGTGAGCGCGTTCTGGCTGTACACCGAACCGGCCGGCAGTGGATCATGGTGCGGTGACGCAGCCTGACGACTACCGATCCCTGTACAAGTCCTATCTCGAACACTGCAACGAGCACGATTTCGATTCGATGGCCTCGTTCTACACGCCCACCATCAAGGTCAACGGTGTCCCCATGGATCCGGCCTCGGTTACCGACCAATTCGCGCCCGTGATCGCCGCGTTCCCCGACTGGCACTGGGAGATGAGACACATCGTCGTCGACGAGGAGAACATCGTGGTGCACTTCGAGGTCACCGGCACCCACCGGGGAACGTTCCAGGGAATCGAGGCGACCGGTCGGCGGGTGAGCATTTCCGAATTCACCCTCTACCGCGTCGAGGAGGGCAAGTTCGCGGAGGTGTGGGACCTCGTCGACATGGCCGCGCTGATCACACAGATCAGTTGAGGCGTCGCACCGACAAGCGCTCGCGCCCTTCGTCGTTCACGTTTGAAGCCCGACGATGACGATGATCACGCCCGCGATGACGGCCACGGCCAGTGAGAGCAACAGGAAACTGACCACCCACTCCTTGGCCGCCGAGGCCTCGTGGTCGGCCGCCGCGATCGGCGCGAGCCTGCGGCCCGCGCCCCACGCCGCCGCGAGCAGGGTCGCGAGCCAGTTCGCGTAGGCGGCGTACACGATCAGCGCGACGGCGGTAACCCCCCAGGCGTGGGGCAGGTGCAGGTGCGGCCAGAGCAGACCGATCAGCACGAGGAACATGCCGTTGAGGACGGCCTCGAGGTGGCTCGACAGCGCCATACGCGGATTCTTCAGCGCCGCGACCGCGAACCCGGTCAGCAGGCCGATCAAGAACAGGACCAGCCCGAGCGTGAACAGCACCGTCTGCATGTCAGCACACTAGGGGCCCGGGAGCTGCGCGTGTGCCGTTATCGCGATCTGCTTGCCTCGCGAGACATAAACGGCTGCGGGCGTTCTCGGCGTGTCGTCGCAGAGATTTATGTGTCGTGGCGGCTCGTGACCGCGCCGGTGCCGGGTCAGCGGGTTCCGGGCGGAAGGCTGGGCGGCGTCGTCACGGTCGTGGTCGGCAGTGTCGACGTGTAGCTCGGGCTGCTGGTGACGGTGACGGTGCTGGTGCTGGTGCTGGTCGACGGCGGCGGCACTTCGGTAGTCGTCGTGATCGTCGTGACGGAGGTCGTCGTCGAGGTGGACGACGTCGTCGTCGCGGACGCCGCGGCGAGCACCCCGCAGGCCACCCGCTTGCCCGACTCACCGGTCGAAGCCCCGCTCAGGTTGTCGGCGTTCTGGTGCACGATCAGCGCGGTGCCCGAGCTGTTTCTCAGGTCCGAGGCCGTGAGCAAGCTGGTGGTGGTGACGAGTTTCGCCGAGCCGTCGTTGCGCACCTGCAAGGCGGTCAGGTCACCGCTGGCGGGGAAACCCGTGTGACCCTGCGCCTGGTAGACCGATCCCGCGGACTCGAAGTCCCCCTCGCATTTGCCGACCGCGTGGATCATCAGCGCGTGGAAACCCGGGCTCAGCACCTGGTTGGGTCCGGCCTCCACGGTCACGGTCGCGTACCCGTTCGCGAAATCGATGGTGGCGGTGCCGACCTGGTTTCCGTCGGTGCTCTTGAGCTGCGTGGTCATCCGCTCCGTGCCCGGAGGCGCGCTGGAGGACGTCGACGTGCCGGATTGGCCACCCTGCTGGTTTGCGCATGCTGCCAATGGTGCGATGGTCGCGGCGAGCGCCACGGCCGCGAGGGATACGCCCTTGTTCATGGGCCGGGCCTACCCCAATTGGTCGCGGTTGAAACGGCTACAGCGAACTCAGCAAGGCGGCCCGGCCGCGGACGCGAAGCTTGTTGATGGTGGACTGCCGCAATCGGCCGATGCGCTCGACCATTCGGTCGCCCAGCGCGTAGAGCAACCGCGTCGGCGATTCGTTCAACTGAGGTGTGCGCGCCTAGGCCGAGCGGCGAATGCCGCGCGTGCGGCCGATGTCGCCCTTCAGCAGCAGGTCGCGCTCGGATTCCGAGAGGCCACCCCAAACCCCGTACGGCTCACCAACTTCCAGGGCGTGCGAACGGCACTCCTGGATGACCGGGCACTGGCGGCACATCTCTTTCGCGCGCTGCTCGCGCTGCATGCGGGCGCGGCCGCGCTCACCGTCGGGATGGAAGAACATCGACGAGTCAACGCCGCGGCACAAGCCCTGCAGTTGCCAGTTCCAGATGTCGGCGTTGGGTCCAGGTAGCTGCTCCGGCTGTGGCATTGGTGTCTCCCTCTCTGCACGGCACGCCCAGTAAGGTCAGGTTCGCGAAGCGATTGTGCAACTGAAATGAAGCGGCGTCACCGATGACTACCCGTCATGCGTAGACGTTAGGGGTGACGGCGAATTTGCGTCAATAGCCACTTAGCCCGGCAAAGTATGTAATGGTTATAAAAGAATTAACGTCGCGTTCATACGTCAACCATTGGCGAAACACGCTCCGTGCTACCAGGCACTTGACCGAAACGAGATTTCCCAGTTCACGGGGCAGGGGAGGGTCGGCCGCGATTAGTACAGGGCCCGCTGTGATTAACAGTTCGGTAACGCGAACAGCACAAACTGTTTACTACCATCGCCGTGATTGAAACTCGTCACACTTTCGTGATTGGCCGGGCGTTGGCCGCCGCCGCCTTCGGCGACCGGCCCGGCACGTGGCCGCTGCCGACGGCGGTCACCCCCGACGATCTGTGGCTGCGCGCCGTCGCCGCCGGCGGACAGGGCCGCTACGGCAGCGCCTACCGCGATCTGGCGGAGCTGCGGCGCAGCGCCCCCGCCGGGCGGCTGGTCTCGCTGGCCCACAGCACGCAGGGATCCTTTCTGCGCCAACTCGGTTGGCACGATCTGGCGCGGGGCTGGGACGGTCGCGCCCTGGCGCTGGCGGGTGGGGACCCCGAGGCGTGCGGCGACGCCCTCATCGGATTGGCGGCCGACGCGCTGGGCGTCGGCCGCTTCCCGGCCGCCGCGACGTTGTTGCGGCGCGCGGATTCCGTGCTGGGCGGCGCCGGACCGATACCCGACCGGCTGCCGATACGGCGACGGTGGGTGTGCGCCGAGCTGGCGATGGCTCAGGGCGACGGCGAAACGGCCGTCCGCCATGCGAACGAAGCGGTGGACCTGGCCGGCGCCATGGCCGTGGCGTCCGCGCGGCACGCGGTGAAGAGCCAAGTCGTGCTGGCGGCCGCCCTCTGCAGCGCCGGGGCCGTCGAGCGGGCCCGAGCGGTGGCCGAGGGCGCGCTCGACGCGACCGGGGCGCTCGGGCTGGTCCCGCTGCGGTGGGCGTTGGCGTGCTTGCTGATTGATCTCGGAAGCGTCACCTTTTCGACACAACAGCTGCGGGGAATTCGTGATGTCTCCGCAGGCCACGTGCGGCGCGCCGGTGCGACGTGGCGTTCCGCTTGAAATGGCCTTGCGCCCGTTATTGTCAGTTCGTTAGTTAGCCCGGTTAGCCCGCGATGTGTCCGGTTCGTAACGTTGGAGATACCGCCGTCGATGACAATTCAAGGGGATCGTCTCGACGCTGTGGTTGCCAAGGCCGTGGCGGGGGACAGTAACGCACTACGGGAGGTGCTGGAGACCATCCGTCCGATTGTCGTGCGCTATTGCCGCGCGCGGGTCGGGACAGTCGAGCGGGGCGGCCTGTCAGCGGATGACGTGGCACAGGAGGTGTGCTTGGCGACTATCACGGCGCTGCCGCGTTACCGGGATCGGGGACGCCCCTTTCTCGCTTTCCTCTACGGCATCGCGGCCCACAAGGTCGCCGACGCCCATCGCGCCGCCGGCCGCGATCTGTCCTACCCCACCGAAGTGATCCCCGAGCGCTGGTCTTCGGATGCCGGCCCGGAACAGCGGGCCATCGAAGCCGATTCGGTCAGCCGGATGAGCGAACTGCTCGAGATCCTGCCCGCCAAGCAGCGCGAGATCCTGATCCTGCGCGTCGTCGTCGGCCTGTCCGCCGAGGAGACCGCGTCCGCCGTGGGCAGCACCACCGGAGCCGTCCGGGTGGCCCAGCACCGCGCGCTGTCCCGCCTCAAATCCGAGATGATCGCGGCAGGTGACTGTGCCTGAATCCCTGGACGAATTCGCCCGCACCGATCTGCTTCTCGACGCGCTCGCCGAGCGGCGGCCGGTGCACGTCGGCGATCCCGACACCGACGCGATGGCCACCCTGCTGGAGGACTGGCGCGACAACCTGCGCTGGCCACCGGCCAGCGCGCTGGTGTCGGCCGAGGAGGCCGTCGGCGCCCTGCGCGCCGGATTGGCCGAGCGCCGCCGCAGCCGTCGGG
>NZ_LZJJ01000539.1:0-5560 GCF_001667625.1 Mycobacterium sp. E1715 | reverse complement strand
GGCGTTGTTGTCGGCGTCCGCGATGCTGCGGTTCGGTTTCTTCGAGGCGGGCCTGGAGTCGACGCGCGACCCGCGGTACACGATCGAACCGCAGAGGCGCCGGCTGGAGGCGCGTCGGGCGGCCGGCGTCACGGGGGACTCGATCACCACCGCGGGTTAACCGGCGGCCGTGCCCGCGAGCGCGGAGCGGCGTAACGCCAGGGCGGTTACCGGGCCGAATTTCAGCCCCGGCGTTACGCGGGCGAGTGTCTGGGTATCCCCACAGCTATGACGAAATTTGGCTACACTCTGATGACCGAGCAGAGTGGACCCAAAGACCTTGTACGGCAGGCTGTTTCAGCCGAGGAGCGCGGTTTCGACTTCGAGGTCTGCAGCGACCACTTCACCCCCTGGCTGACCTCGCAAGGGCATGCGCCCAACGCATGGGCGGTGCTGGGCGCGGTGGCGCACGCCACCGAACGGGTGGACCTCTACACCTACGTGACCTGCCCGACGATGCGCTATCACCCGGCCGTGGTCGCCCAGCAGGCCGCCACCGTGCAGATCCTGTCCGACGGCCGGTTCACCCTGGGCCTGGGCAGCGGCGAGAACCTCAACGAGCACATCGTGGGCAGGGGCTGGCCGACCGTCGAGCGCAGGCAGGACATGCTGCGCGAGGCCATCAAGATCATCCGCGAATTGTTCGGCGGCCAGCTGGTGAACTTCAGTGGCGAACACTTCCACGTCGACTCCGCGCGCCTGTGGGACGTGCCCGAGGTCCCGGTCGCCATCGCGGTGGCGTTGTCCGGCGACAAGGGCATCGAGAGATTCGCCAGGCTGGCCGATCACTTCATCGCGGTCGAGCCCGACGGGGAGCTCGTCGACGCCTGGCATGCCGCGCGCCAGGCCGCCAATCTCGCCGGCGGCGGCCGCGTGGTCGGTCAGATCCCGGTGTGCTGGGACCCCGACCGCGACACCGCCATCGAACGCGCTCACGACCAGTTCCGCTGGTTCGCCGGCGGATGGAAGGTCAACGCCGATCTCCCCACGCCGGCCGGTTTTGCCGGCGCGACCCAGTTCGTCCGTCCCGAAGACGTCGCGGAGTCCATTCCCTGCGGGCCGGACCTCGATGCGATCGTCGAGGCCGTCCGGCCCTACTGGGAGGCCGGGTTCACCGACGTGGCCCTCGTCCAGGTCGGCGGCGAATCGCAAGACCTTTTTCTGAAAGAGGCCGCCGAACCTTTGCTTGCCGCGCTGCGTGACGCGGCGAAGTAATCCCACGTTTGGTCGGTATCTGCCCGGGTATCCGGCTCCCATCGTGCGCGCCCGGCCGTATGTGTTTGTGTGCGGCGCGAACACCGGCAAGCAGCGCCGGGTGCCCGTTGACCTGCAAAGCAGCTGTCTTGCAGCAACTTTGCCCGAGATGAGTTCGCCGCAAGGCAGAAAGAGCTGACGATGGGCGATCGATCCGCCAATACCACCTCCGCGTTGGTCAAGGCGCTCGGGTGCGCCAGTTTCGCGCTGGGCTTGAGCGAGTTGGTGGTCCCCGAAAAGGTTGCTGCCCTCGCCGGGGTCGACGACACGGCCCGGTCGCGCCCGGTCATCCGCGCGCTGGGCGCGCGGGAGTGCGGCCATGGGGTGGCGCTGCTGGGCGGTCCCCAAAAGATGGTCTGGACCCGGGTGGTCGGCGACGTGCTGGATATGGCGCTGCTGGTGGCCGGGGTGGCCGCCCGCGGCCCGGGGCGGCGACGGCAGGGCGCCATCTCGGCCGTGGTGCTCGCCGGCATCGGCGGGCTGGACCTCTACACGGCGCTGCGCACGGTCGACGGTGGCGGCCGGCACGTGAATGGATCCCGACACCGCACCTTGCGCGCCGCGGTCACCGTGCGGCGCACGCCCGAGGAGGTGTACCGCTTCTGGCGGGACCTGGAAAACCTGCCCAGCTTCATGCACCACCTGAAGGCGGTCACGCCGACCACCGACGGGCAGTCGCATTGGATAGCCAACGCCCCGGCCGGCCGGTCGGTCCAGTGGGACGCGCAGATCACCGAGGACGACACCAACAAGCGGATCGCCTGGCAGTCGCTGCCCGGCTCGGTGATCGAGAACGGCGGCAGCGTCGAATTCACACCCACCGCCACCGGCGACGGCACCGAAATTCGCGTCAGGATCGGCTACCACATCCCGGGCGGCCTGTTCGGCAAGGCGGCGGCGAGCCTGTTCGGCGAGTCCCCCGAGCAGCAGGTCAACGACGACCTTCGCCGCTTCAAGCAAATCCTCGAGACCGGGCAGGTGCTGCGTTCGGACGGGTCCCCGGAGGGCACTGCGTCGGGCCGCCAGATGCATCAGCAACCGGCGCAACCGAACAAGGGAGCCAGCGTATGAAGGCCACCGTCTGGGCGGGCCGCAACAGCGTCCAAGTGGAGTCGGTCCCCGACCCGACGATTCTGAACGATCGCGACGCCATCGTGCGCATCACCTCGACGGCGATCTGCGGTTCGGACCTGCACCTGTACGACGGCTACATCCCCACCGTGAAGCACGGCGACGTGCTCGGGCACGAATTCATGGGCGAGGTGGTCGAAGTCGGCAAGAGCGTCAACAACCTGGCCGTCGGCGACCGGGTAGTGGTCCCGTTCCCGATCGCGTGCGGGGCGTGCTCCGCCTGCCAACGTAGCCTCTACTCCCTGTGCGAGAACTCCAACCCCAACGCCGGCATCGCCGAGAAATTCATGGGCCACTCGCCGGCGGGGCTGTTCGGCTATTCGCACATGCTGGGCGGTTTCGCCGGCGGCCAAGCCGAATACGCACGGGTGCCCTTCGCCGACGTCGGGCCGCTGAAGGTCGAAGACGACCTGACCGACGAGCAGGTGCTGTTCCTGTCGGACATCCTGCCGACGGGCTACATGGGTGCGGAGATGTGTGACATCACCCCCGGTGACATCGTGGCGGTGTGGGGCGCCGGCCCGGTCGGCCTGTTCGCGATCATGAGCGCGTACCTGCTCGGTGCCTCGAAAGTCATTGTCGTCGATCGGGTTCCGTATCGCCTCGAGCTCGCACAGAAGATCGGCGCCGTACCGGTCAACTTCGCCGAGACGTCGGTGCTCGAGGAATTGCGCGACCTGACCGCCGGTCGGGGACCCGACCACTGCATCGACGCTGCCGGGATGGAAGCGCGCAGCGGATCCACTCCGGTCGATGCCTACGACCGTGTCAAGCAGGCGGCTCGCCTGGAAACCGAACGGCCGCATGCCATCCGGGAAGCGGCGATGAGCTGCCGCAACGGCGGCACCCTTTCGATCATCGGGGTGTACGGCGGCCTCATGGACAAGTTCCCCATCGGGGCGGTGATGAACCGGTCGCTGACCATCAAAACCGGCCAGTGTCACGTCCACCGCTACATGCGCCCGCTGCTGGAGCGTATTCGCAACGGCGACATCGATCCGACCATTGTCGTCAGCCACCATATGACTCTCGACCAGGCTCCCCATGGCTACGAAATCTTCAAGAACAAAGAGGACCGCTGCACCAAAGTGATTCTCAATCCGACGTAATGCATAGTCCGGAATAGAGGGGAATAACCATGGCAAATGAATTGCAAGGGAAGAAGGTCGCGATTCTGGCGGCGGACGGCGTGGAGAAGGTCGAACTCGAACAACCCCGCGCCGCCCTGAAAGAGGCTGGTGCCGAAGTCGAACTTCTTTCGCTGAAGACCGGAGAAATCCAGGCGCGCAACCACGACCTCGAGCCGGCGGGAACCTTCAGCGTTGACCGCGCGGTGTCGGACGCCTCCGCATCCGAATTCGACGGCCTGGTGCTTCCGGGTGGCACGGTGAATCCGGACAAGCTCCGGATGGACAGCTCCGCGGTCTCCTTCGTGCGTGACTTCGTCGCCTCCGGAAAACCTGTCGCCGCAATTTGTCACGGCCCGTGGACCCTGGTGGAAGCCGGTGTGGCGGAGGGCCGGACGCTCACGTCGTACCCGTCCATTCGCACCGACCTGCGCAACGCGGGCGCGAACGTGGTTGACGAGGAGGTCGTCGTCGACGGCAATTTGATCTCGAGTCGCTCACCGTCGGACTTGCCGGCCTTCTGCGCGACCATTGTCAAGCAATTCGCGCATGCGCCCACTGGTTAGCCGAAAATGGCCTTTCCCCAAACCGTTTGAAGGCAACGGTTTGCGGGCATTACACAGGCCAAGCAGTGATCGCCGCGGCGATCCGTCGAAAGGCCAAAGTTGACCACAACGTATCCAGGACCCGCTGTCTCGGCTGCTTCGAACGTGTATCAGCCCCAGGACGATTCCCGATTACTGGTGAATGTGATGCGACAAAGCGCGCTCATTCCGGGGCGGCGCGTTCTGGACCTGTGTACTGGCAGCGGATTCGTCGCGATCGCCGCGGCCGAGATGGGCGGCGCCGACGTGACGGCCTTCGACATCTGCCCACACGCCGTGGGTTGCTCTCGCAACAACGCGGCCGCCGTCGGCGTGAATGTGGATGTGCGCAAGGGCACGTGGAGCGACGCGCTCGACTGCGCGCCGTTCGACGTTGTCGTGTCCAACCCGCCGTACGTGCCGACCCCGCCGAATGGCGACACCGAGTACATCAGCCCCAGCGCAGGCCCATCGTGGGCCTGGAATGCCGGCCCGGATGGCCGGATGGTGTTGGATCCGCTGTGCGAGGCGGCGCCGAAACTGTTGTGCGACGGAGGCTCCCTGCTGCTCGTGCACTCGGCGCTGGCCGGCGTTCAGCAATCCCTGGATTCCCTCAAGTGGGCGGGCATGGATGCGAGAGTCGTTGCGTCCGAGCGGATACCGTTCGGTCCGGTGATGATGGCGCGGGCGGCCTGGCTGGAGAGCGTCGGCCTGATCCCGCGCGGACTCCGGCACGAGGAACTGATCGTGATCCGGGCGGACAAACGATGAGCGCCACCCGGGTACAGGTGGTTGCCGGCGGGCCGGTGCTGGTGTCCGGTCCGGTGCGCATCGAGATGCCGAACGGCGAGGTCGTGGAATCCGACAGGTTCATGGTGGCGATCTGCACCTGTCGGCGCAGCGAGAAGTATCCTCTGTGCGACACCAGCCATCGCCGATGCCGAAACCTGGCGCGCCGGACCGCTAGTCCAGCGACCGCCGCAACGACGTCCGACCCTGCTGCCACGACGCCATAACCGCTTCTGCCAAACGATCTTCGACCGCGGCGTGCGCGCGGATCCCGAACACGATGTCGCGATCGAGCTGCGGCTCCCGGGCGACCAGGTCCCCGACCACGTCGATGCGAACGACGTGCTCGTGGACCGCATCCGCCTCGACGTGCTCGGCATAGAACTCGACGCAAGACGCCGGTGCGCCCATGCGCCGCAGCGCCTGCACCATGCGGCGGGATCCCGGCGGCGAGGTGATCTCCGTGGACGCGAAGTGCCCGATCGCGGCGCCACGCAACTCGCGATGTAGCCCGAACAGTGACATCAGGTTGACCGCCGCCAGCGCTTCGGCGGGGACGGCGTCCACGTAGGCCAGGTACGTGGCGTCCAGGTGCGCCGCCGTCATCAAATCGGCGAAAAGCTGCTGATGCAGCCG
>NZ_LZJJ01000538.1:0-547 GCF_001667625.1 Mycobacterium sp. E1715 | reverse complement strand
CGAGGTCGCGCTCGGCCAGCCAGCTGACGAACCGGCGATAGGGTGTCGCGGCCGGCAGTTGCCGGCCTTGGTAGCAGGCGAAGATCTCGTGCAGCAGGATCGGTAGCGACCACCCGTCGAGCACGATGTGATGATTGGTGAGCACGATGCGGTGCCGCTCGTGGGCGGTGCGGATCAACGCCACCCGGAAGGCCGGCTGGCCATTGGGGTTGCACACCGCGGCGCGTTCGGCGGCACACAAACGCGCGAGTTGATCTTCCGCGTCGGTTTCGAATATGACTGATTGCCAAGGTATTTCAGGCACAGCCGGAACGACTTGCACCGGTTGGTCGAATTGTCGACAGAATCGGGCCGCGAGGTGGGGGTGGCGGCTGATGACGGTGCGGACGGCGTCGTGCAGCCGATCCGGGTCCAGCGGACCGGCCACCGAAATCTGCAGCTGGAGCGCGTAGACGTCGTCCGACTCGTGCGTGGTGGCGTGGAAGAGCAGTCCTTCTTGGAGTGCGGTGAGCGGCAGGATGTCGGCGGTGTCGTAGTGGTTTTGGAG
>NZ_LZJJ01000537.1:0-19198 GCF_001667625.1 Mycobacterium sp. E1715 | reverse complement strand
CCGCGAAGCCGCCAGCAGTCCGACGACGAATTCAGCGTTGCTTGCGGAGCGCAGCGCGACACGGTCACCCGCGCGGAGCCCGGCCTGTCGGAGCTGCCCGGCCAGGTCGTCCACCAGCTGGACTAGATCGCGGTAGCCGAGCGGTATCCGCTCGGCGGTGACGACGAGAGCGGGCGCCTCCGGGGACCGGCGGGCCACCTCCTCGACCAGATCCACGATGCGTGCATCCGGGATCTCCGTCGACCCCGCGGCTTCGCTGCTGACGATCGCCTCAGACCTCATCGCTTCGCTCCTTTACGCTTCGCCGTCACAAGCAACTGCTCGAACCATGCCGGGTGAGCCTCCCACCCGTCCAATACCGAATCACTCACGGCCGATAACCAACGGCTATCGACGCCCCGAAACCGCGGCTGACTAGCGCCGATAGATGACATGTATCGGCGCATAGCGGCCCCGTCTTGGACACCCGCCGGGCCCCGGCGTCAAAGTAAGGGCGCAGGCTTTGCTTCACCTCCGACCAGACGTGAGGAGTCACCACCATGACCGCAGTTTCGGCATCCCCCGGCCAGGCGCAGGGGTCCGCGCGGGTGACCGTGTCGCGCTGCGCTCCGCAAGCAACGCTGAATTCGTCGTCGGACTGCTGGCGGCTTCGCGGGCCGAACTGGTTGCGGTTCCACTGGATCCGGCCCTGCCGGTCGGCGAGCAGCGCGCCCGCAGCGAGGCCGTGGGGGCCAGGGCGGTGCTGATCGACGGCGACGCGCCCGACGACCAAGGCAAACGCGACCTGCCGTGGTGGCCGTTCGCGGTCACGGCCGGTGCTACGGATAGCGCCCCGGCGGTGCGCCTGGCCGCGACTGCACCTCCGGCGCAGGGCTTTTCGACGCCCCAGGGGCTGCGCGACGACGACGCCATGATCATGTTCACCGGCGGCACCACCGGGGTGCCGAAGATGGTCCCGTGGACGCGCGCCAACATCGCCGCCTCGGTGCGGGCGATCATCGCCGGATACGGCCTCGGACCGCGCGATGCCACGGTGGCAGTGATGCCGCTCTACCACGGTCATGGGCTGCTCGCCGCGCTGCTGGCGACGCTGGTGTCCGGCGGTGCGGTGTTGTTGCCCGCGCGTGGACGGTTCTCGGCCCACACCTTCTGGGACGACGTCGACGCCGTCCGCGCCACCTGGTACACGGCGGTGCCGACGATCCATCAGATCCTCTTGGAGCGGGCAGGAGGCGACCGACCCGGCAACGCCGCGTTGCGATTCATCCGCAGCTGCAGCGCGCCACTCACGGCCGAAGCGGCACAGCAGCTGCAGGACACGTTCGGCGCCCCGGTGGTCTGCGCCTTCGGCATGACCGAGGCCACCCATCAGGTGGCGACGACCGAAATCGGCCATGACGAAAACCCCGGTGCCACAGCGGGTCTGGTCGGCCGATCGACCGGGCCGCAGATCCGGATCGCCGGATCCGACGGCTCGCCCGTGCCGGCGGGAGAGGTCGGCGAGGTCTGGTTGCACGGGCCGACCGTCGTCCGGGGTTACCTCGGCGACCCCGCGATCACCGCGGCAAATTTCACCGACGGGTGGCTGCGCACCGGTGATCTGGGAACGCTGTCGGCGTCGGGCGAGCTGATCATCCGCGGCCGCATCAAGGAACTGATCAACCGGGGCGGGGAGAAGATCTCTCCGGAACGCGTCGAGGGCGTGCTCGGCAGTCATCCCGGCGTGCTGGAGGTCGCCGTGTTCGGGGTCCCCGACAAGCTGTACGGCGAGGCGGTGGCCGCGGTGATCGTTCCCCGGGGCCCCGCCGCACCGACCGCGGAGGAGCTCGCAGAGTTCGGGCGGGACCGGCTGGCCCCCTTCGAGGTGCCGACCAGCTTTCAGCAGGCGGCGGAGCTGCCGCATACCGCGAAGGGCTCGCTGGACCGCCGCGCCGTCGCCGGCCAGTTCGGCGCCGGGGCGTGACGACTCAGACGCTGGCCTTCACCCGGGTGGCCGCGGCCTCCGGCATGGGTTCGTAACGGGCGAAGCCGCGGGTGAACGACGCGGCCCCGTGGGCAAGCGAACGCAGGTCGATCGCGTAGCGCGTCAGCTCCACCTGGGGCACCTCGGCTTTGACCAGCGTGCGTTCGTGGCCCGCGGTGTCGGTGCCGAGGACACGGCCACGCCGGCCCGACAGGTCGCCCATCACCGCGCCGACGAAGTCGTCGGGGACCAGTACCGAGATTTCGTCGATGGGCTCGAGCAGGCTCACCTTCGTCGCCGCGGCCGCCTCCCGCAGCGCCAGGGCGCCCGCCGCCTGGAACGCGAAGTCCGACGAGTCCACGCTGTGGGCCTTGCCGTCGAGCAGGGTCACCCGGATGTCGACGACGGGATAGCCGGCGTGCACGCCCTTCTCCATCTGCGCGCGCACGCCCTTCTCCACGCTCGGGATGAATTGCCGGGGCACCGCCCCGCCGACCACCTTGTCGACGAACTCGAATCCGGATCCCTCCGGCAGCGGCTCCACTTCGATGTCGCACACCGCGTACTGGCCGTGCCCGCCCGACTGCTTGACGTGGCGACCATGCCCTTTTGCCTTGCCGCCGAAGGTTTCTCGCAGTGGTACGCGCAGTTCCACGGTGTCGACGGTGACGCCGTAGCGGTTGGCGAGCGCGTCGAGGACGACCCCGGCGTGGGCCTCGCCCATGCACCACAACACGATCTGGTGTGTCTCCTGGTTCTGCTCGATCCGCAGCGTCGGATCCTCGGCGGCCAGCCGGCCCAGTCCGACCGACAGCTTGTCCTCGTCGGTCTTGGCGTGCGCCTGGATCGCCACCGGCAGCAACGGTTCGGGCATCGTCCACGGTTTCAGGACGAGTGGCTCCGCCTTGTCCGAGAGGGTGTCGCCGGTCTCGGCCCGGCTCAACTTGCCGATGGCGCAGATGTCGCCCGCCACCACGGCGGTGGCCGGGCGCTGCTGCTTGCCGAGCGGGAACGACAGGACCCCGACCCGTTCGTCTTCGTCGTGGTCGGGGTGCGTGCTGCCGTTGCCGTTGACCGCGCCGAAGAAGGACGCAAAATGGCCCGACACATGGACCGTCGTGTCGGGCCTGATGGTCCCGGAGAACACCCGGACCAGGCTCAGCCTTCCGACGTAGGGGTCCGACGTCGTCTTCACCACCTCCGCCAGCAGGGGAGCGTCGGGGTCGCAGGTCAGCGTCGCGTGCGGCGCGCCCTGCGGCGTAAACACCTCCGGCAGTGGGTGTTCCATCGGGGACGGGAAGCCGCGCGTGGCGACCTCCAGCAATTCCAGCGTGCCGACGCCGGTGCTGCTGCACACCGGGATCACCGGGAAGAACGAACCCCGGGCGACCGCCCGCTCCAGGTCCTCGATCAGGACCGCCTCGTCGATGGACTCACCGCCCAGATAGCGATCCATCAGCGACTCGTCCTCGGATTCCTCGATGATGCCCTCGATCAGGGTGCCACGCGCCTCCTCGATCCGGTCGGCGTCGGCCGGATCGGCCGGCTCTGCGGTCCGCTTTCCGCCGGAGTAGTGGTAGCGCGTCTGCGACAACAATCCGATCAGGCCCTCGCAGGACGGCAGGCCGGTCGGGAGGTAGAGCGGTAACACCTTGTCGCCGAACGCGTTCTGCGCGGCGGCCAGCGCCTCGGAGTAATTGGCCCTGGTGTGGTCGAGCTTGGTGATCACCACGGCGCGGGGCATGCCGACCTGGTCGCATTCCTGCCACAGCGATTTGGTGGGTTCGTCGACACCCTCGTTGGCCGCGATCACGAACAGCGCGCAATCCGCGGCGCGCAGGCCGGCCCGCAGCTCGCCGACGAAGTCGGCGTATCCGGGCGTGTCGACCAGGTTGATCTTGATGCCGTCGTGGGCCAGGGAGGCGACGGCAACGCCGACGGACCGCTGCTGGCGGATCTCGGCGTCGTCGTAGTCGCACACCGTGCTGCCGTCGGTGACCGAGCCCGCTCTAGTCAGCACCCCGCCGGCGACCAACAGCGCCTCGACCAGGGTGGTCTTGCCGCCACCGGACGGTCCCACCAGGACGATGTTGCGCACCTCGCCGGGACCGTTCGCGGTGGGGGCGGCCGCCGCGCCCTGGGAAGCATTCGCCTTGTCCGCCATGACGTTCCTCCAGTTCTCCCCGGCCGCGTCGCCGAGGGGTGCGTCCAGCGTGGTGTGTCCTGGCTCACAGGATCCAGAAGCAACTTTTCCCCCAACCGCGGCCCAACACAAGGCCACGGGCCGGCCACAATTGCGTCTGCCGTCAGGCGTGCCAGCCCGACCAGCGGTGCACCGCGATCGCGATCACCGGCCCGTTCAGCGAAACGGACTGATACTGAGGGTATTTGGCGCGCAGCAGCCGGTGTGCGGACTCCATCGCCGGCCCGCCGGCGTGGATGGTGGCCGTGCCATCGGCCCGGGCCCACCACAACTGCGTCCAATCGTCGGCGTAGTGGTCGACCAGCAGGCTCACGTGGGGGTTGTGTTCGATGTTGGCAAGCCGCCGCAGCCGCCGAGTCGTCTTGGGTTTCGCGTCGACGGCGGTGTACACGACGTCGGCCGGGTCGGCCACCGCGAATACCACCGGCACCAGGTGGGGGAGACCATCGGGCGTGATCGTGGCCAGCCGTGCGACCGGGGACCGCGCCAACCTGGTCTTCGGGTCGAATTCGCCCACCGTGTCAGCCTAGGCGCCGAACCCAACCTTGCCACTGCCATGAATAGCTACCTGCATTACGGTTATATACACACAGTTGTGCCGCCCAGAACCGCAAGGCCGACACAGTTTGTGTTTACCGCGAAGCAGGAAGGGTGACGGGATGAGCAAATCGCACCACCGCTCGGTCTGGTGGTCATGGTTGGTCAGCGTGCTGGCTGTGGTCGGGTTGGGCCTCGGTCTGGGCACCGTGCCGGCCGCCGCATCACCGTTCACCGCCCCACAGGCCCCCCTCGACCCGGCCGCATTGGCCGGCCAGGTGGGGCCACAGGTGGTCAACATCAACACCAAGTTCGGCTACAACAACGCGGTGGGCGCCGGCACCGGCATCGTCATCGACCCCAACGGCGTCGTGCTGACCAACAATCACGTGATCTCCGGCGCGACGGACATCAGTGCCTTCGACGTCGGCAACGGGCAGACGTACGCCGTCGACGTGGTCGGCTACGACCGTAGCCAGGACGTCGCGGTGCTGCAGTTACGCGGGGCGGCCGGCCTGCCGACCGCCGCGATCGGCGGCGGGGTTTCGGTGGGCGAGCCCGTCGTCGCGATGGGCAACGCGGGTGGTCAGGGCGGAACGCCGAGCGCGGTGTCCGGCAAGGTCATCGCGCTCAACCAGTCGGTCTCGGCGACCGACACGTTGACCGGCGCGAACGAGTCACTGGGCGGCCTGATCCAGGCCGACACGCCAATCAGGCCCGGCGACTCGGGCGGGCCGATGGTGAACAACGCCGGACAGGTCGTCGGCATGAACACCGCCGCCACCGACAACTACAAGATGTCGGGCGGGCAGGGCTTTGCCATCCCGATCGGGCGGGCGATGGGGGTGGCCGGCCAGATCCGGTCCGGCGCCGGCTCCAACATCGTGCACATCGGCCCGACCGCCTTCCTCGGGCTCGGGGTGACCGACAACGGCAACGGCGCGCGCGTCGAACGGGTGGTCAACACCGGTCCCGCCGGCGCGGCCGGCATCGCCCCGGGTGACGTCATCACCGGGATCGACAGCGTCCCGATCAGCGGGGCCACCTCGATGACGGACGTGCTCGTCCCGCATCATCCCGGTGACACGATCGCGGTGCACTATCGCGCCGCGGCGGGCGGCGACCGCACCGTCAATGTGACGCTGGCCGAAGGGCCGCCGGCCTGACACCCGCGCGGACAGTACCCGACTGGCGCTCAATCCCATTGGCGCCATGGGTGTTTCGTCACATGTCAGCGAGCGTGATTCCGAATGTCGCGCCTCGGGTACCCGTGGCAGCGTGGATTTGATGAACGACGCACGAGAAGCTGTCGAGCACCATCCCGGAGGCGGAAGTCACGTCGAGGGGGGTGTCGTCGAGCATCCCGACTCCGACGACTTCGACAACGCCGCCGCGCTACCCACCGACCCGACGTGGTTCAAGCACGCCGTGTTCTACGAGGTGCTGGTCCGCGCGTTCTTCGACGCCAACGCGGACGGGTCCGGCGACCTACGCGGGCTCCTGGGACGCCTGGACTACCTGCAGTGGCTCGGCATCGACTGCATCTGGCTGCCCCCGTTCTACGACTCGCCGCTTCGCGACGGCGGGTACGACATCCGGGATTTCTACAAGGTGCTGCCCGAGTTCGGGACGGTCGAGGACTTCGTCGCACTGCTGAACGCCGCGCACGAGCGTGGCATCCGGGTGATCACCGACCTCGTGATGAACCACACATCGGATTCGCACCCCTGGTTTCAGGAGTCGCGGCATGATCCGGACGGCCCGTACGGCGACTTCTACGTGTGGAGCGACACCAGCGAGAAGTACACCGACGCCCGCATCATCTTCGTCGACACCGAGGAGTCCAACTGGACCTTCGACCCGGTGCGCAAACAGTTCTACTGGCACCGGTTCTTTTCGCACCAGCCGGACCTGAACTACGAAAACCCCGCCGTCCAGGAAGCCATGATCGACGTGCTGCGCTTCTGGCTCGGCCTGGGCATCGACGGGTTCCGGCTGGACGCCGTGCCGTACCTGTTCGAACGGGAGGGCACCAATTGCGAGAACCTGCCCGAGACGCACGCCTTCCTCAAGCGGGTCCGCAAGGTCATCGACGACGAGTTCCCGGGCCGGGTGCTGCTGGCCGAGGCCAACCAGTGGCCGGCCGACGTGGTCGAGTACTTCGGCGACACCAGCACCGGCGGCGACGAATGCCACATGGCGTTCCACTTCCCGCTGATGCCGCGCATCTTCATGGCCGTCCGCCGGGAATCGCGCATTCCGATCTCGGAGATCCTGGGGCAGACGCCGGAGATTCCCGAGATGGCGCAATGGGGCATCTTCCTGCGTAACCACGACGAGCTGACGCTCGAGATGGTCACCGACGAAGAACGCGACTACATGTACTCCGAGTACGCCAAGGACCCACGGATGAAGGCGAACGTCGGCATCCGGCGGCGCCTGGCACCCCTGCTGGACAACGACCGAAACCAGATCGAGCTGTTCACCGCCCTGCTGCTGTCGCTGCCCGGCTCACCGGTCCTGTACTACGGCGACGAGATCGGCATGGGCGACGTCATCTGGCTGGGTGACCGCGACGGGGTGCGCACCCCGATGCAGTGGACCCCGGACCGCAACGCCGGGTTCTCCAAGGCCAACCCCGGCCGGCTCTACCTGCCGGCCAGCCAGGACTCCGTCTACGGCTATCAGGCCGTCAACGTCGAGGCCCAGCGCGACACCTCGACGTCGCTGCTCAACTTCACCCGGATGATGCTCGCCGTCCGGCGCCGCCACGAGGCGTTCGCCATCGGCACATTCGAGGAGTTGGGGGGCTCCAACCCGTCGGTGCTGGCGTTCGTGCGCCAGGTGCCGGGCGGCGGCGACACGGTGTTGTGCGTCAACAACCTGTCGCGGTTCCCGCAGCCGATCGAACTGAACCTGCAGCACTGGAGCGGTTGCACGCCGGTGGAACTGACCGGGCACGTCGAATTCCCGCGGATCGGGCACCTGCCCTACCTGCTGACGCTGCCGGGACACGGCTTCTACTGGTTCCAGCTGACTGCATGTGAGGAGGACGCATGACTGATCCTGCCAAGCTGCCCTGGTCGGATTGGCTGCCCCAGCAACGGTGGTACGCCGGCCGTAACCGGGAGCTGACCTCCGCCGAGGCCGCCGTGGTCGTCCCGCTCCGCGACGACCTGGACCTGGTCTTGGTCGATGCGCAGTACGCCGACGGCTCATCCGAGCGCTACCAGGTCATGGTGCAATGGGACGCCGGTCCGGTCTCCGAGTACAGCACGGTGGCCACCATCGGCGCCGCAGGCGACCGCACGGGCTTCGACGCCCTCTACGACACCGACGCCCCCCGTTTTCTGCTGTCGCTGATCGACTCGTCGGCCGTTCTGACGGCGGCGGGCACCGAGGTGCGGTTCGTCAAGGAGCCCGACGTCGAGCTGCCGATGGAGGCGATGCCGCACGTCTCCGACGCCGAGCAGAGCAATACCAGCGTCATCTTCGACCGCGCGGCGATCTTCAAGGCGTTTCGGCGGGTCAACAGCGGCATCAACCCGGACATCGAGCTGAACCGGGTGCTGGCCCGCGCCGGCAACCCGCACGTGGCCCGGCTCCTGGGCACCTACGAGCTGGCCGGCCCGGACGAGGCGTGGCCGCTCGGCATGGTGACCGAGTTCGCGTCCAACGCCGCCGAAGGGTGGGCGATGGCCACCGCCAGCGTCCGCGACCTGTTCGCGGAGGGCGACCTGTACGCCCACGAGGTCGGGGGCGATTTCGCCGGCGAGTCCTGCCGGCTCGGCGAGGCCGTGGCGTCGGTCCATGCCACGCTGGCCGAGTCGCTGGGAACGGCGGAGTCGGCGTTCCCGGTGGACACCGTGCTGGCGCGGCTGGCTGCGACCGTCGCGAAGGTGCCCGAGCTGCGGGAGTACGCCTCGACCATCGAGGAGCGGTTCGCCAAGCTCGCCGACCAGCCGATCACCGTCCAGCGGGTGCACGGCGACCTGCACCTCGGTCAGGTGCTGCGCACCCCCGAGAGCTGGCTGCTGATCGACTTCGAGGGCGAACCGGGGCAGCCGCTCGACGAGCGCCGCGCGCCGGATTCACCGTTGCGCGACGTGGCCGGCGTGCTGCGGTCCTTCGAATACGCCGCGTACGGCCCGTTGGTCGACCAGGCGGCCGACAAACAACTGGCCGCCCGCGCCCGCGAATGGGTCGAACGCAACAGGACCGCGTTCTGCGAGGGCTACGCCGCCGCGTCGGGAAGCGACCCGCGGGATGCGGCTGACGTGCTGGCCGCCTACGAGCTCGACAAGGCCGTGTACGAGGCCGGCTACGAGGCGCGGCACCGGCCCGGCTGGTTGCCGATCCCGCTGCGCTCCATCGCCAGGCTCACCGCCTCATAGCAAACTCTGATCTGCGAGTAGCGCGGGCATCTGAAACCATGTCCGTGTGACAAAGGAGATCTTCGACAGCGAGGCGCGGCTGTCCTGGGTGCTGGCGGCGCTGGCGGGTGTGCTGGGGGCAACGGCTTTCACGCACTCCGCCGGCTACTTCGTGACCTTCATGACCGGCAACGCGCAGCGCGCCGCGCTCGGCTACTTCCGGGGCGATGTCTTGCTCTCCGTGAGCGCGGGCCTGCTGATCGTGTGCTTCGTCGGTGGCGTTGTCGTCGCGTCGGTGTGCCGGCGGCATTTCTGGGTGGCGCACCCGCACGGGCCCACCGTGCTGACGACCTTCAGCCTGTTCGCCGCCACCGCCTTGGACGTTGTCGACGAGGGGTGGGAGGAAAACTTCCTCGATTTCGCGCCGATCACGTTGGTGGCGTTCGGCATTGGCGCATTGAACACGTCATTCGTCAAAGACGGCGAGGTGTCGGTTCCGCTGAGCTACGTGACCGGAACGCTGGTCAAGATGGGGCAGGGCATCGAGCGCCACATCGCCGGTGGAACGCTGGCCGACTGGCTCGGCTACTTTCTGCTGTTCGCCAGCTTCGTCTTCGGCGCCACGGTCGGCGGCTTGATCAGCCTGGTGGTCAATGGCACGTGGATGCTGGTGGTCGCTTCGTCCGTGTGCGCGTTGACAACTGGATACACGTACTTTCACCAGGATCGCCGCGCCTTGCTCGACTGAACCCAAAAAGCATCGGCAGTAGCGCTGACCGGTGCGCTACTGCCGATGCTGGTTCGGAGGGTTTCAGGCGGCCGGCGGCGCCGGCTGTGCGGGCTGCGCCGGCTCCGCCGGTTGGGCCGTGGTGTTGGCCAGCAGCACCTGCTGGATGTCGGGCTTCATCGCGACCAACTGCTGGTTCCAGTAGGGCCACGAGTGCGTGCCGTTGGCCGGGAAGTTGAACGTCCCGTTGCGTCCGCCGGCGGCCACGTAGCTGTTCTGGAATTGCTGGTTGGTGCGCAGCGTGAGGCCTTCCAGGAACTTGGCCGGCATGTTGTCGCCGCCCAGGTCGCTCGGCGTTCCGTTGCCGCAGTACACCCAGATTCGGGTGTTGTTGGCGACCAGTCGCGGGATCTGGACCATCGGGTCGTTACGCTTCCACGCCGGGTCGGTCGACGGGCCCCACATGCTGTTGGCGTTGTAGCCACCCGAGTCGTTCATCGCCAGCCCGATCAGCGTCGGCCACCAACCCTCGGAGGGGTTGAGGAAGCCCGAAAGTGAAGCGGCGTAGGGGAATTGCTGCGGGTAGTAGGCGGCCAGGATCAGGGCGGAACCGCCGGACATTGACAGCCCCACCGCGGCGTTGCCCGCCGGGGAGATCTGCTTGTTGGCCTGCAGCCACAGCGGCATCTCCTGGGTCAGGAACGTCTCCCACTTGTAGGTGTAGTTCTGACCGTTGCCCGACGACGGCTGGTACCAGTTGCTGTAGAAGCTGGACTGCCCGCCGACCGGCATCACCACCGACAGGCCGGACTGGTAGAACTCCTCGAAGGCCGGGGTGTTGATGTCCCAGCCGTTGTAGTCGTCCTGCGCGCGCAAGCCGTCGAGCAGGTAGACGGCGTGCGGTCCGCCGCCCTCGAACTGGACCTTGATGTTGCGGCCCATCGACGGCGATGGCACCTCCAGGTATTCCACCGGCAGGCCCGGCTTCGAGAACGCCCCCGCGGTAGCCGAGCCGCCGACGGCGGTGACGAGGCCGGACATCAGGGCAGCCCCCACAGCCGCGACCGCGAGCTGGCGCGGCATGGCTGCCGCGGCGCCACGCAACTTCCGCAACTCAGAAAAGAACTTCATAGCTCTCTACCCATCCCAACTTTCGTCTGCCGCGTGCCGCGGTCGAATCCCTTCGCTGGGCAGTGAAACACGGGGAGAGGGGTCGAATCGCCTGTCAGGGCCGAAGCTTCAGATCGCGGTTGGCTAACGATTGGGAGTCGGCCGGGAAACGTTGCATTCGGGTCACAATCGGTCATCGATAGCGCGCGCCGCACATCCCGGCGGTGTGCGCTATGCCACGAGGCGGCGCAATAGCGTTGAGGCCGCGCCGATTCCGAGCACCGCGGCAACCAGCAAGACAATGACGTCCACCGGGTTGAACGGCGTACCGATGAGCAGGCCGCGCAGGGCGTCGACCTCGTAGCTGAGGGGGTTGACTCGGCTCAGCACGTGCAGCCACGTCGGCATGACGTTGACCGGGTACAAAGCGTTGGAGGCGAAGAACAATGGCATCGTGATGGCCTGGCCGATTCCCATCAGGCGATCACGGTTGCGCACCAGGCCGGCCAGCGTCATCGACAGGCACGCGAAGAACGCGGCACCCAGCATGACGACGGCCATCGCCGCCGCGATTCGCAGCGGGTTGACCGTCAGCCCGACATTCATCAGATATGCCAACGCCATCACGCCGACCACCTGGGCGACCGAGCGCACGCCGGCCGCGAACGCCTTGCCGGTGATCAAGGCCGACGCCGGCGCGGGCGTCACCATCAGCTTGGCCAGGACCCCGGCGTCCCGGTCCCAAATGATCTGTATCCCATAGAAAATGGAGATGAACAGCGCGGACTGGGCGATGATGCCCGGCGCCAGGAACGCCAGGTACGACACCGATCCGGTTTGGATGACGTGCAGGTGGCTGAAGGTGGTTCCGAAGATCAGCAGCCACAGCGCCGGTTGCACCATCCGGGTGACGAGTTCGGTCCTGTCGTGCTGCAACTTCTGCATCTCGACGATCGCGAACGCGCCGATACGGCTGAACACGGCGCCCACGCGCTGCCACCCGCGCGGCGCGCGGACCAGGGTCCCTGGCCTGGCGCTATCAACCGACACGGCGCGCAACCTTTCTGGCGGAACGGATTTCGCGGAATGAGCCTTCCGACTCGGAGGTGTCGCCGTCCACCAAGTCGGATGCCGCGTAGTGGCGGAACACGTCCTCCAGGGTTGCGTGTGGCGACACCGTCGACTTCAACTTGGCCGGCGTCCCCACCGCCTGCAGCTCACCGCGGTGCATCAGGGCGACGCGATCGCACAGCGCGTCGGCCTCCTCCATGTAGTGGGTGGTCAGCAGCACGGTCATCCCGAACTGCGCCTGCATCTTCTGCACCTGCGCCCAGACGCCGTCGCGCGCGATCGGATCGAGCCCGACGGTCGGCTCGTCGAGAACCAGCAGCGACGGGCGGTTGACGAGCGCCTGCGCCACCTCGAGACGGCGGACCATGCCGCCGGAATAGGCCGCGGCAAGCCGGTCGGCCACGTCGAGTAGATCCATCGCCGCCAGCGCCTGCTCCGCGCGGTCGGAACGCTCGGACCGGGGCACACCGTAGAGGCGCGCGAACCACTCGACATTCTGCCGGCCGGTCAATGCGGGCTCGATCGAGAGTTGTTGCGGCACATAACCGATATTGCTGCGAATGTCGGTGGTTTGGTGGCGGGCGTCGAGCCCGAAGATGCGTAATTCGCCCTGCTGCACCGGGGCCAGCGTGGTGAGCATCCGGACCATGGATGTCTTCCCGGCGCCGTTGGGGCCGAGCAGGCCCATGGTCTCGCCCGGCCGCACCTGCAACGTGACGTCGTTGACCGCGGTGAACTGGCCATACCGGTAGGTCAGGTGCCTGGCGTCGACCGCCATCGGCAGTGAACCGCTCATCGTCGCTCCTGCAGTGTCTGGGTCATCATCTCGATGACCTCCAATCCCCTTGTCAAAGATTCGATCTGGTCGTCGTCGAGTTCGGCGAGCACCTCGGCTAGTGCCCCTCGCCGCGCGGCGCGAGACGCGTCGACGATCTCCTGGGCCGGTTCGGCCAGGTGTAACCGGCCGACCCTGCGGTCCGGGTCGCCGACGGTCCGGACGAGCAGTCCCCCGGAGACCAACTTCGAAACCAGGGTCGACGCGGTGTTGGGGGCCAGCCCGAGCTCGGCGGCGGCCGCGTTGACCGAGATGCCGGGTTGCCGGGCCACCAGCCACAACAGCTCGGACTGCGACTCGGTCAGCGTCGACGCGTCGAAGCCACGCCCGGCCGTGCGCCGCAACTGCCGGCGGAACCTGCCGACCACGCGAAACACGTCGGTGACCACATCCGTCGTTGACTGCACCTTTTCCATAATACCTCTGTAGGCGAGCTATTTATGTGGGGAAGCTGTGCAGAACGTATGTACCCGTTACTTAGGGAGGCGATGCAGGACCACGTCGATCAGGGCCCCGTCATCGACGTGGGCCGTCATGTAGGTGCAGAAGGGCTGCCTGCGCCGATCGGTCGGCGAACCGGGATTGAGCAGGCGCAACCCGGTGTCGGTGCGCGTGTCCCACGGGATGTGGCTGTGCCCGAACACCAGGACCTCGGTGTCGGGATACAGCCGCGACATCCGGGCCTCCCGCCCGGCCGCCGCGCCGGTCTCGTGCACCACGGTGAACCGCACACCCGCCAGGGTCGCGTCCGCCTGCTCGGGCAGCCGACACCGCAGCTCGGGACCGTCGTTGTTGCCCCAGCACGCCACCAGCCGGGCCGACCTGCGTTCGAGTTCGTCGAGCAGGTCGGGCGTCACCCAGTCACCGGCGTGCACGACGACGTCGGCCGCGTCCACCTCGGCCCAAATCCGCGCGGGCAGGTCGCGGGCGCGTTTCGGGACATGGGTGTCGGAAATCAGCAGCAGCCGCACAGCCCCATCTTGCGCCAGCGGCTTTCACCCGGCCGTCGACGCCATGGCCTTTTCAGGCTTGGTCGCGGGCGCGTCGCCGGGCTCGCCCAGCAAGAGCGAACGAACGAGGCTCCGCGGACCGAACGGTCGCAGCATCTCACTGGCGGGGCGGGGCCGCACGCGGATCGGCCACCAGAACCACCGCCCCAGCAGCGCGGCGATCGACGGCGTCATCAGCGAGCGCACGATCAGGGTGTCGAACAGCAGGCCGAGCCCAATCGTGCTGCCGGCCTGGCCGATCGAGCGCAGGTCGCTGGCGACCATCGACATCATGGTGAAGGCGAAGACCAGTCCCGCGGTGGTGACGACGCCCCCGGTCTCGCCCATCGATCGGATGATGCCGGTCTTCAGCCCGGCGCCGATCTCCTCCTGGAAGCGTGACACCAGCAACAGGTTGTAGTCGGAGCCCACGGCGAGCAGGATGATCAGCCCGAATACCGGTGCGATCCAGTTCAACTCGAGACCCAAGAGGTGTTGCCACACGAGAACCGAGAGCCCGAAGGCGGCGCCGAGCGACAGCAGGACCGTGCCGACGATTACCAGGGAGGCCACCAGCGCGCGCGTGATGATCACCATGACGACGAAGATCAGGGTGAGCGCCGCCAGCCCCACGATCAGCAGGTCGTAATGCGAGCCCGACTGGATGTCGCGATAGATGGCCGCCGTGCCCGCCAGGTAGAACTTGGCGCCGGTCAGCGTCGTTCCCTTGACCGCCTGGTGCGCGGCGGCCAGTTCCGGCACGACGGCGGAAATGCCTGCCGGCGTTGCCGGGTCTGCGTCGTGGGTGATGATGAACCGCGCGGCCTTTCCGTCTGGGGAAAGGAAGAGCTTGAGCCCGCGCTGAAAGTCGGGATTCTGGAAGGCTTCCGGGGGCAGATAGAAGTAGTCACCGCTGCGGGAGGCGTCGAACGCCTGCCCCATCGCGCTGGCCGTGTCGGTCATCTGCGCCATCTGGGTGACCAGGTTGGAGAAGCTGCTGTGCATCGTGAGCAGCGTTCCCTGCATCGATTTGGCGACGGCGATCATTGGCGGGAACTGCGCAAGCATCTGCGGAATGATCGCGTCGACGTTGTTGACGTCCTTGATCAGCGTGCTCATGTTCTCGCTGAACTTGTCGACACCGTCGATCGCCTCGAACACCGACCTCGTCGCCCAGCAGACGGGGATGTTGTAGCAGTGCTGTTCCCAATAGAGGTAGCTGCGGAGCGGCCGGGCGAAGTCGTCGAAATCCGCCAGATGGTCTCGCATCTCGTCCAGCGTGGCCTGCATCTCGTGCATATCGCCGACCATGCGGTGGGTGGCGTCGCTCATCTGCCCGAGCAGGCCCTGCATGCGCTGCATCGAGACGATCATGGCGCCGAGGTCGTCGCTCATCTTGAGCATGTCGTTCGTGCGGTCCCGCATGAACTGAAGGTTCTGCTGGATCGGGATCGATTGCGCGCTGATCTGGAACGGGATGGAGGTGTGCTCGATCGGGCCGCCCAACGGGCGGGTGATGCTCTGCACCATCGCGATCCCCGGCGAACGGAAGATGTCCTTGGCGATCCTGTCCAGGATGATCATGTCGCCGCTGTTCCGCATGTCGTGGTCGCTCTCGATCATGAGGATGTCGGGATTCATGGTGGCGGCGCTGAAGTGGCGCTCCGCGGCCGCGTACCCGACGTTCGCGGGCACGTTGGCGGGTGTGTAGAACCGATCGTTGTAGCTGACCTTCATGCTCGGCATGATCAGGATGCCGACGATCGCGATGACCAGGGAGGCTGCGAAGACGGGGCCGGGCCACCGCACCGTGGCGGTGCCGATCCGCCGCCATCCGCGTGTCTTGATCATCCTTCTCGGGTCGAGCAGGCCGAACCGGGTGGCCACCGCGACCACCGCGGGCGCCGCGGTCATCGCTCCCGCGACGACGACCAGCAGGCCCAACGCGGACGGAATGCCGAGTGCCTTGAAGTACGACAGGCGCGCCAGGTGAAGGCAGAACGTCGCCCCGGCGATGGTCAACCCCGAGCCCAAAATGATGTGCGAGGTCCCGCGGAACATCGTGTAGTACGCGGTTTCTCGGTCCTGGCCGGCCTGGCGAGCCTCCTGGTAGCGTCCGATGAGGAAGATCGCGTAGTCCGTCCCCGCCGCGATGGCCAACGAGGAGAGCATCGCAACGACGAACGTCGAGAACCCCAACAGTTCGTAATTCCCCAGGAGCGCGACAAGCCCTCGGGCAGTACCCATCTCGAAGCCGACCATGACGAGGACCAGTAGCACCGTGCTGACCGATCGATAGGCGATGAACAGCATGATCATGATGACCACGCCCGTGACGCCCATCATTTTGAACATGCTCTTGTCGGCGGCTTCGTTCATGTCGGTGGTCAGCGCGGCGGGGCCGGTGACGTAGACCTTGAGGCCCTTGGGGGGCTCCGACTTGTCGACGATCTTGCGCACCGCGTCGACGGACTGGTTCCCCAGCGTGCTGCCCTGGTTGCCCGCCAGATTGAGCTGGACGTAGGCGGCCTTGCCGTCGCGGCTCTGGACGCCGGCGGCGGTGAGCGGATCACCCCAGACGTTCTGGACATGCTGGACGTGCTTCGGATCGGCCTGCAGCTTCTGGACCAGGCCGTCGTAGTAGCGCCGCGCCTCGTCACCGAGTTGCTTGTCGCTCTCGAGAACGATCATCGCGATGCTGTCGGAATCCGATTCATGGAAGGTGGCCCCGATGCGCTTGGCGGCGATCATCGCCGGGGCGTCCTGCGGCGACATCGTCACCGCGTGATTTCGGGCAACCGATTCGATCGGCGGCACAAGCACATTCAGGGCGACGGTGAGCAGTAGCCAGCCGATGATGATGGGCCACGCGAAGGTGCGGACGAACCGCATGAACCTCGGCCGGGCGTCGTTGCCGGCGTTCATCCGGCTTTCACCAGACAGGAAGTTTGCGCGTGCCGCCCGGCCGAGGATCGCTCGTCCTCGACTTTGCCGTTGACGCTGATGCGGCAGCCGATGTCATCGCTGTCGCCTTGTGCCACCACGCTGGCGATGACTGCCGGCACCGTCGTGGTGATCGTGAAGGTCCATGGCAGCGTGCTGAAGTCGGCCTGTTCGGGCTGTGCGTTCTTGTTCAGGTAGCTCACGCTCCCGGTCGTGTCGCCGGGTCCGTAAACCTCGTAGGTAACCCGCTTGATGTGCGAGGCAACGAGCGGTTCGGCGCTGCTGCCCGTCGCGGTGAAGATCGCGTCCGAGCCGAAAACGCCGCGGAGTCGGTCGACGGCCACGCCGCCGAGGGCGACCGCAACCACGACGACGAGCGGCACCCAGGCCCGTCTGAGAAACGTGGACACTGCCGTTCCCTTTCGCTCGGTCTCTTCGGTACGGATTACGCCCGCCTCGCCGGACCTGATAGGGCCATTCGGCCCGCATTTGAGAATCGGCAGGCACTCGTGGCACGCCATCGCGTGACCGGACACCGCGAGCCGCGACTAATCCGCTGTCTGTTATATCATACCCCCCGGGGTATCAGCCAAGGGCGTGCATATACCCCGCGGGGTATGGTATGAAGGAGCCATGGCAAACGAAGTTAGGGGCAGCGCGTCGCCCAAGCCCGATGTCGTCGGGCATGACCCGGGCGACATGGACGCCGTCCTCGCCCGGTTGCGCCGCGCCCAAGGTCAGCTCGGCGGCGTCATCGCGATGATCGAGCAGGGGCGCAGTTGCAGAGACGTCGTCACGCAATTGGCCGCGGTGTCGCGGGCGCTGGATCGCGCCGGTTTCAAAATCATCGCGTCCGGCCTGCGCGACTGCATCACCCGGCCGGAGGGCAGTCCCACTGACGGGCCGGCCGTGTCGATCGACGAGCTGGAGAAACTGTTCCTCAGCCTGGCCTGACAGCCGGCGTCTACGAAAGGCGAAGAGCGATGAACCCCGCCGATGATGGTCGAGCCGGACCCGAAGTCACGTTGTGGTTGGACCCGGTGTGCCCGTTCTCCTGGAATACCGCGCGTTGGCTGCGCGCCGTCGCCGAGAAGACCGGCGTGGCTGTCGATTGGCAGCTGATGAGCCTGGCGGTGCTCAACGAGGGACGGGAACTTCCACCCCCTCAGCAGGCCCGCATGCGTGACTCGCGGCAAGTCGGCCGGCTGATGGCCGCCATCGCGCGGGAGCGGGGCGTAGCCGGTTGGACCGCCGCATATTTCGCGTTCGGTGAGCGCTACTTCGATCGCTCCGAACCCCTCGACGAAGGCCTCGTCGGCCGCCTGCTGTCCGCGGCGGGGGCGCGCGACACCACCGCCGCCGTCATCGCCGACGAGTCGTTGGACGAACAGGTGCGGCGCGGGCACCAGGCGGCGCAGGACGCGCTCGGCGAAACCGGGGGCAGCCCGATTCTGCGTATCGACGGGCATGCCTTCTTCGGCCCGGTTCTGACCGCTTTACCCGAGGCGCAGGAGACGGTCGCAGTGTTCGACGCGGTCGCCACCTTGGCCGCGGTTCCCCAATTCGCCCAGTTGCAACGTCCGCGCTCCGCGGCCTAGTGCTTCCGCAAGTTCGACACGGGAAAGAGGAGAAGAAATGACAGCCGGATTGAGCACCACTTTGCACACCTCGTTCGACGACGCGGTGAAACGAACGACCGAAGCCCTGGCCGAGCAGGGTTTCGGCGTGTTGACCACCATCGACGTCAAAGCCACGCTGAAACAGAAGCTCGGCGAAGACATGGAGGACTACCTCATCCTGGGGGCGTGCAACCCGACCCTGGCGCATCGCGCCCTGGGCATTCACCGTCAGATCGGCCAATTGTTGCCGTGCAACGTGGTGGTGCGGACCGACCCCGCCAAAGGCGATGCGGTTCTCGTCGAGGCGATGGACCCGCAACTCATGGTCAAAGTGACGGGCGAGCCAGGGGCGTTGCAGGAGGTGGCCGACCAGGCGACCGCCAAGCTGCAGGCCGCGATCGGTGCGCTCGGCTAGCGAACACCCGCCGCTCGAATTAGCTTGTGGCGCAGCGCATCAGCCTTGCTGGCTCCGCGCTTCAGCACCCGTTTCCCCGGCGTCGAAGGAGTCATCGGAACCGGCCGCTCCGACATACGAGCCGTCGGCTTCTCCGGCCGCGTCGCGCGACCGAGACTCGTGGGTTTCTGGTTCCACGTCCGACTCGGCTTTGTGGCCCTTGTTCTCAGCCATTCGTTTCCTTCCGGTGGGGCGGCTAACCCCTGACGGGTTCCCGCCTCATGCGCCGCCAAACGTAGAAGAGGCCCAGCCGCGACGTTCACCATCTCCGCCGCACATCGCGCCAGTGCAGGAATGGAGTCGGACGGTTCGCCGCAACGAATCCAAATCGCCTGTGCCCGTGCAGTTGCGGTACCCGGCATCCGACCGATAGG
>NZ_LZJJ01000536.1:0-8336 GCF_001667625.1 Mycobacterium sp. E1715 | reverse complement strand
GTTGCCACAGCGTGTAGTCGGCGTACTGCACCGAAAGCGGCGTCCACCCGGGGGCTTCGCCGGCGGACCGGCTGGCGTAGGCCACCCCGAGATCCCGCACCAGCGGGGTGAGCGACAATCCATCCGCGGCGATATGGTGCAGCACCGACACCAACACGTGCTCGTCTTCGCCCGTGCGGAAAAGCCAAGCGCGCAGGGGGATTTCGGCACCGAGGTCGAACGCGTAGTGCGCCACGTCCTCGACCGCCTCCGCCAGCCGCGCCGCCGGCCAGGAGGTGGCATCGACCACGTCGCAGCCGACGTCGGCCTCCTCGGGTGACAGCACCACCTGCTGGGGCGTCCCCTCCGCCGCGATGAAGACCGTGCGCAGGCTCTCGTGGCGGGCCACCACGTCGCCGAGCGCGGCGCCGAACGCGTCGACGTCCAGGCGGCCGTCCAGGCGCAACGCCGCCGCCATGTTGTACACCGCCGAGCGGCCCTGCAACTGGTCGAGGAACCACAGCCGGGATTGGGCGAAGGACAACGGAATAACCGGGGGGCGTTCGATCGCCGGCAGTGGGGTGCGCGCCGTCCCGGCCGCACCCAGGCGCGACGCCAACTGGTGGATGGTCGGCGCCTCGAACAGGGACCGCACCCCCAGGTGGGCGCTCAGCCCGGTGTTGACGGCGGCGATCAACCGCATCGCCGCCAGCGAGTCGCCACCCAGTTCGAAGAACGAATCGTCGACGCCCACGCGGTCGACACCGAGGATCTGGGCGTAGATGGTGGCCAGGATCTCCTCGGTGGGGCGCGGACGGGCAGCTGCGGTACCTCGGGCGTGCCGACGATCAGGTCAAGGTCCGCGGCCACCGCATCGAGCTGGGCGAAATCCACGCGGCGCTAACCGGTTTGGAAGGGGTCGGCCAGGCGGCCGTGATCGCCCGCGAGGACCTGCCGGGTGACAAGCGGCTGGTGGGCTACGTGACCGGGACCGCCGAGCCTGCCAGCGTCCGCGCCGCGCTGGCCGAGCTGTTGCCGGCCTACATGGTGCCCGCCGCGATCGTCGTGATGGACGCGATCCCGTTGACGGTCAACGGCAAACTCGACAGTCGTGCCCTCCCGGCCCCCGACTACCGCGCCGCCGCTCGGTACCGCCCGCCCGCCACGTACAACTCGCCCGCCACGCCGGCCGGCACCGGCCGCAACCAGTCGTCCAGCACGAAGAAGGCGAGATGCTCCAGGGGGTTTCCGATCGGACTGGCGGCGCCGTCGACGTCGCCGTCGACGATCTCGCGCAACGAGGCGTGCACGGTGGTCTCGGTGGTGCCGTACATGTTGATCAGGCGGGGCCGTCCCGGATGGCTGTCCAGCCAGTTGGCCAGCCGTCGGGGTTCGAGCGCTTCGCCACCGAACACCAGCGTCTGCAGTTTGAGTTGCTGGGCGAGGTCGGGTGAGAGCGCTTCGGCCGTTTGCAGCGCGTAGAACGCCGAGGGCGTCTGGCTCAGCACGCTGACTTGCTCACGAACCAGCAAGGCGTACAGGTCTTCCGGCGAACGGACCACGTCGTCGGGCACGACCACCAGGCGGCCGCCGCGCAGCAGCGCACCGAAGATCTCCCACACCGAGAAGTCGAAGGCCAACGAGTGGCATTGCGTCCACACCTGCCCCAGATCCAGTTCGCCGTCCAGCGACTCGAGCAGCTGGGTGACGTTGCGGTGGGTGACCGCCACTCCCTTGGGGATCCCCGTGGTGCCGGACGTGTAGATGACGTAGGCGGTGGCGTCGGGGTCTGGGGCCGGTATCGCGGTGCAGGGGAACGTGTCCACCGCCGGGTCGTCGATGTCCAGGAGCGGCAGGCGGCAGCCGTCCAGGCGCGATCGCAGCCCGCTGATCGTCAGCACGGCAACCGGTGCGGCATCGGCGAGCAGGAAGTCGATCCGCGCGGCCGGCAGGCCCGGATCGATCGGCACGTAGGCCGCTCCGGCTTTGAGCACCGCCAGGATCGCCGCGACAGCCCCGGCCGACCGGGGAACCAGCAGCGCCACCCGATCCCCCGGGCCCACGCCATGCTCGATCAGCAAGTGCGCCAACTGGTTCGCGGCAGCGTCGAATTGGCGGTAGTTCCACCAACGGTTTCCGCAGGTGATGGCCACCGCCTCCGGGGCGCGGTGCACCTGGGCGGCGAACAGTTGGGGAATCGACGGTCCGATCGGCGCCGGCAGGTCGAGCACCGCACGGTTGCCGAAGTTGTGGAGCCGGGCATGCTCCGCCTCGTCGAGCACGTCGATCGACGACAACCGGCGGGCGGGGTCGGCGGTGAGGGCGGCCACCACGCGCTCGAGACGTGCGACAAGCGTTGTGACACTGGCGGTATCGAACACGTCGGTGCGGAATTCCACCGCACCACCGATCCCGGCGGACCGGCCGTCCGCCGTCCAGCGTTCGGCCAGGGAGAACAGCAGGTCGGTGCGGGCCGTGCGGGTGTCCACCGGCAGCGCGGTGACCTGCAGGTCGCCCAGGTTCAGTTCGGCCGCGTCGTTGTTCTGCCAGGCCAACATCACCTGCACCAGGGGGTGGTGTCCCAGGCTGCGGGCGGGGTTGAGCCTTTCCACGAGCACCTCGAAGGGCACGTCCTGGTGCTCGTAGGCTTCCAGGCTGCGCCGACGCACCTGGGTCAACAGCTCGGCCACCGTGGGATCGCCGGCCAGATCGACCCGCAGCACCAACGTGTTGGCGAAAAAGCCCACGACGTCATCGAGTGCGGGGTCGGGGCGTCCGGCTATCGGGAAGCCCACGGCCACATCGGAACTCGTGGAGATCTTCGCGAGCAGCACCGCGAGGGCGGCCTGGAGCACCATGAAACTGGTCGCGTCGTGGGTGCGGGCCGCCTCGCGCACCCGGTCCTGCAGCGCGGCCGGCCACTCGACGCCGACGCTGGCCCCGCGGTAATCGGCAACCGGCGGATACGGCCGGTCGGTGGGCAACTCCAGGCGCTCGGGCAGTCCGGCCAGTGCGGCCCGCCAGTAGTCCAGCTGCCCGGCGATCGGGCTGTCCGGGTCGTCGAGATCGCCCAGCTGGGCGCGCTGCCACAGCGCGTAGTCGGCGTACTGGATCGCTAAGGGTGCCCATCCGGGCGCCCTGCCCGCGCACCGGCTGGCGTAGGCCACGCCGAGGTCCCGCACCAGCGGGGCGAGCGACCAGCCGTCGGCGGCGATGTGGTGCACCACGGCGACCAGCACATGTTCGTCCTCGTCCGTCCTGAAAAGCGTTGCCCGCAGCGGACTCTCGTTGGCCAGGTCGAACGGGCGGCCCGCGACCGCGTCGACGGCCTCCCGCAACCGCGCCGCAGACCATCCGGTGGCGTCGACCACGTCGGCATCGACGCGCTCCGGGGGCAGGATCGCCTGGTGCGGTGTCCCATCGGCCGCGGCGAACACCGTGCGCAGGCTTTCGTGGCGGTCCAGCACGTCGCCGAGCGCGGCGCCCAACGCGTCGACGTCCAGGTGTCCGCGCAGCCGTAGCGCGGCGGCCATGTTGTAGACCGGCGACGGCCCGTGCAGCTGGTCGATGAACCACAACCGGGACTGGGCGAACGACAGGGGCAGCAACGCCGGACGCGCGCCCGCCACCACGCGCGCCGGCGCACCACCGCCCTTGCCGAGGAGCGGCGCCAATCGGCGAACCGTGGGCGCCTCGAACACCGCCTGCACCGACAGGTGAGCGTGAAGGCCCGCGTTGACGGCGGCGACCAGGCGCATCGCCGCGAGCGAATCGCCACCCAGGTCGAAGAATGACTCCTCGACCCCCACCCGCGCCAAGCCCAATACGCGGGCGTAGATCTCGGCCAGGATGCCCTCGACCGGGGTCGCCGGGGCACGGTAAGCATCGGTGTCGTGGTATTCGGGTGCGGGCAGCGCCCGGGTGTCGAGTTTGCCGTTGACCGTCAACGGGATCGCGTCCACGGCGACGATCGCGGCGGGCACCATGTAGGCCGGCAACCGCTCGGCCAGCGCGGCGCGAATGCCGGCCGGGTCGGCCGTGCCGGTCACGTAGCCCACCAGGCGGCCCGCGCGGGCGACCACCGCCGCCTGCCGCACACCGTCGAAAGCCAAGAGCGCGGTGGTGATTTCGCCGAGCTCGATGCGGTAGCCGCGGATCTTGACCTGCTCGTCGGCGCGCCGCACGTACCGCAGTTGCCCGTCGGTGCCCCAGCGCACCAGGTCCCCGGTGCGATACATGCGCGCCCCGGTCCCGCCGAACGGGCACGCCACGAAGCGCGACGCCGTCAAGCCGGACCGGCCCAGGTAGCCGCACGCCACGCCGCGGCCGGCGACATACAATTCCCCGACCACGCCGGCCGGCACCGGCCGCAACCACTTGTCCAACACCATCAACGCGGCGCCGGACACCGGTGACCCGATCGGCGCCCCCGCTCCGGGGGCCAGCGGCGCGCTGAGCGCCGCGTCCACCGTCGTCTCGGTCGGGCCGTAGGCGTTGACCACCACCCGGCCCGGCGCCCACCGATCGACCAGCTCTGCCGGACAGGGCTCACCGCCGATCACCAGGGCCACCCCGTCGAGCCCCTCGGTCGACAGGGCACCCGCCTCGGACGGGGTTTGGCTCAAGACGTTGACCCGTTCACCAATCAGCAACGCGCGCAGCTCTTCCGGCGATGTCGCCACCGGCTCGGGCACTAGGACCAGCCGGCCCCCGTCCAGCAGCGCGCCGAAAATCTCCTGGACCGACACGTCGAAGGCCAGGGAGTGAGACTGCGACCAGGCGGCCGCCCCCGGCAGGGGCGCATGCAGCGACGCCATCAGCTGGGTGACGTTCTGGTGGGTGACCGCCACCCCTTTGGGGACGCCGGTCGTGCCCGACGTGTAGATGACGTACGCGATGTCCTCGGGGTCCGGCGCCGGCAACGCGGTGGCGGGTTGGGTGTGCACGGATGATTGGTGGACGTCGATGACCGCCACGTCGAACCCGTCCAACCGGGATCGCAGCTCGGCGGTGGTGACCGCGACGATCGGCGCGGTGTCGGCAATCATGAACTCGACCCGCGCCGCGGGCAGGCCCGGGTCGATCGGCACATACGCCGCACCCGTCTTGAGCACGGCCAGGACCGCCGTGACCGCGTCGGCGGATCGCGAGAACATCAGCGCCACAAAGGCACCGGGGCCCGCACCGAGGCCGGCCAGCAGGTTCGCCAGGCGATTCGCCGCCTCGTCCAGCTGCCGGTAGCTCAGGTGGCGGCCGTCGCAGCTCAGCGCGATCGCCTCCGGTGTGCGGGCCACGTGCGCGGCGAACAGGTCCGGAATCGACAGCCCGGCAGCGGGTTCGGTGAGGACGGCGTGGTTCCCCCACTCGACGAGGTGGGTGTGCTCGGACTCCTCGAGCGCGTCGATCGCCGACAACAGGCGAGTGGGGTCGGCGGTCATGGCCGCCAGCACGCGGCGGAACCGCTCCACGAGCGCCTCGATGCCGGCTGCGTCGAAGACGTCGGTGTCGAATTCGATTCGCAGGCCCAGTTCCTCGCCCGGCACCGCTTGCACCGAGAGGGGATAGTGGTTGAACTCGCGGCTGACGAATTCGGTGATGGCGACTTCGTGTGCGCCCGCCAGCGCGGCGGTGTCGATCGGATAGTTCTCGTACACGAACAAGGTGTCGAACAGCTGCTCGTGGCCGGCCGCGCGGTGGATTTCGGGCAGCGCGAGGTGCTCGTGTTCGAGGGTGTGATTGTGGGCGCGGCGCAACTGGTCGAGCAGTCCGGCGACCGTGGTTGTCGCGGCGATGGTGGCCCGTACCGGAACCGTGTTGATCAGGAGGCCCACCATCGTTTCGGAGCCGGGCACCTCGGCCGGCCGTCCCGAGACGACGGCGCCGAACACCACGTCGTCCTCACCGGTCAGCCAGGCCAGCAGCTGCGCCCACGCGGCCTGCAGCACGGTGCTGACGGTCGTGTGCGACGAGCGGGCCAGCTCGCTCAGTGCGCGCGTGGTGTCCGCAGGCACCGCGGAGGTTGCGACGTCCCGACGCCCCGCCCGCCCGGGCGCGCGCACCAGCGTCGGGGTGTCGAACCCGTCGAGCACCTGGCGCCACGCCCCGCGGGCGGCGTCCAGGTCGCGGGTCGCGAGCCAGGTGAGGTAGCTGCGGTACGGCGCCGCGGCCGGCAGCCGCTCCCGGTAGTAGGCGAGGAAGATCTCCTGGAGCACGACCGGCAGCGACCAGCCGTCCATCACGATGTGGTGGACGGTCAGCACAAAGCGGTGCCGGTCTTTGGTGGTGCGGACCAGCGCCGCCCGAAACGCCGGGCGGCCCGCCAGGTCGCACACGGCGGCGCGCTCGGCGATGCACAGCCGCTCGACCAGCTGGTCGGGAGCCGGGTCGTCGGCGTCGAGCTGGAGGTAGCGCCACGCGATGGTGGGGTCGGCCGGGATGATCTGCACCGGCTCGTCGAACGTTTCGCTGAACCGGGCCACCAAGTTGGGGTGCCGGTTCACCACCGTGTGCACCGCCTCGCGCAGGCGATGCGGGTCGAGGGGGCCGCACACGGTGATGTCGAGTTGCACCGCGTACGCGTCGTCGCCGGGGTCCAGCCCGGAGTTGGCATGGAAAAGCAGTCCCTGCTGCAGCGGGGTCAGCGGCAACACGTCGGCGATCGGGTGGTCCCGGCACAGCTCGTCGATCTGCTGCTGGGTCAGCCGCGCCGGGGCGACGTCCGACGGGGTCAGTCCGCCCCCGCCGTTTCGCACGTGCGCGCAGATGCCGGCCAGGGCGGCGCACCACAGCTGGCTCAGCCTGCGGACCTGCCAGTGCTCCAGGGCCGAGGGTGCCCACGTCCAATTGGCATGCAGGCGAGGACCTTTCGTCGTTTCCACGGCGCCGGCGTTCAGCTCCAGCGTGTGTCCCAAGGGCACCGGCAGCGCCGCGGTCGCGGCGGTCAACGACAGGCCGTCCTGATCCGGGCGCCACAGGTCGTCCGACAGCTCCGCCGTGCCGCCCAGTCGCCCTAGGTAGTTGAACCCGATCGCCGGGTCCGGGTCTTCAAGGGCCACATCGGGATTCAGGTAGCGCAGCAGTCCGTAGGTCAGCCCGTCCGGCAGGGCGCGCAGCTGCTCCTTGGCATCCTTGATGAGCGCCCCCAGCTCGGCCGCACCGGCGGTGACCCTGTCCCAGGGTGGCTTACCGAGGCTCAACGCGACCGGGTATTTGGCGGTGAACCACCCCACCGTGCGCGACAGGTCGACGCGCGGGCCCACGTCTTCGTCGCGGCCATGGCCCTCGACGTCGATGGAAAGCGGCGCGCCGGTGCCCAGGAATTCGTTGATCGCCAACCCGAAGGCGACCAGCAAAATATCCTGGACACCGGCGTGGAACGCCGCCGGCACTGCCCCCAACAACATGCGAGTGGTCTCGGTATCGAGCGACACCGACAGGTGCTGCGCCGTCCGATAGGTGTCGAGCTCCGGGCGTACCGCCGGCAACGCGGCCGGGATCGCCGCCACCTGCCGCCAGGCGTCCGCCATCCGGACGACCTCGGGGCGCCGGGCATGCTCGGCCACCAGCGCGGACCACCTGGCGAACGACGTGCCCCCGGGGGCCAGCACCACCGGTAGGCCGCTGCGCTGCTGGACCCACGCGATGTTCAAGTCCTCCAACAGGATTCGCCACGAAACTCCGTCGACGGCCAGGTGGTGGACGATCAACGCCAACCGCCCGGTGCCCTCCGCCCATACCGCACGCAGCATCACCCCCGCGGCCGGGTTCAGGTGCGAGCGCGCCGCCACCAGAGCGTGTTCGGACAACGCGTCGACGGTGTGCAGGCATCCGCGGGCGTCGACCGCGCCGGGCTCGGGCACCTCCAGCGACCAGCCGCCCGCACCGTCGTCGTCGACGCGCAGCCGCAACATCGGGTGCCGGTCGATCAAGGCCTGCAGGAGCACCGTCAGGTCGTCACGGGTGACGCCGGCGGGGGCCTGCACCAGCATGGTCTGGTTGAACTCGTCGACCGGCCCGTCGAGCCGCTGCAGCCAGCGCATGATCGGTGTGGCGACGGCCTCGCCGAGACCCTCGTCGACCGCGTCGTCGTCGGTGGACACCCCGGCCACCCGGGCCAGTCGCGCCACCGTCTGCTCGACGAAGATGTCGCGCGGGCGGAACATCACGCCGGCCGCCCGCGCCCGGGCCACGACCTGCATCGACAAGATGCTGTCCCCGCCCAGGTCGAAGAAGGAGTCGTCGATGCCGACCCGTTCCACGCCCAGCACCTGGGCATAGATGCCGGCCAGGATCTCCTCGACGGCATCGCCGGGAGCGCGATAGTGCCCGCCGCCCTGGTAATCAGGCGCGGGCAGGGC
>NZ_LZJJ01000535.1:0-513 GCF_001667625.1 Mycobacterium sp. E1715 | reverse complement strand
GCGACGATCGACGCGCTCAAGAAGCTCGACTTCGCCGACAGCACGGCCACCGGCGAGGCCATCTTCACCGCCCTGCAGGCGATCGCGACGGTGGGCTCGGTGATGGGCGGCGGCGACGGCCCGCCGCCGGCGCGCATCGTGCTGCTGTCCGACGGCGGGGAGAACAAGCCGTCCAATCCCAGCGACCCGCACGACGGGGTCTACACGGCGGCGCGGCTGGCCCGGCCACGGTGCGATAGCCGATGTCCTTCTCGATGGCGTTGTAGCTCTTGTTGAGCTCGGCGATGTTGCTGGCGGTGTAGGACTGCCCGCCGGACAGCTTGGCGATCGTCTTCATCTGGTCCGTCGAAACCGGGACGGCCACGCGCTGCCCGTCCATCTCGATCTCGCCGGTCTTGGTGCCGAACGAGATCGTCGAGATGGGCACCCCCTCGTCCCGGGCCAGCCGCGCCGCCGTGTAGACCCCGTCGTGCGGGTCGCTGGGATTGGACGGCTTGTTCTCCCCGCCGTCGG
>NZ_LZJJ01000534.1:0-802 GCF_001667625.1 Mycobacterium sp. E1715 | reverse complement strand
AAGGATCAGCGATGAGTGATGAGCAGGCCTCGCGGGTGGGCACGGATTTCGGGCCCTATCACCTAAAGCGGCTGTTGGGCCGGGGTGGGATGGGCGAGGTCTATGAGGCCGAGCACACCGTCAAAGAGTGGACGGTCGCGGTCAAGCTGCTCTCGGAGACCTTCAGCAAGGACCCGGTGTTTCGGGAGCGGATGAAGCGCGAAGCCCGCACCGCCGGTCGTTTGCAGGAACCGCACGTGGTGCCCATCCATGACTACGGCGAAATCGACGGGCAGATGTTTTTGGAGATGCGCCTGGTCGAGGGCACCGACTTGGACAGCGTGCTCAAACGCTTCGGCCCGCTGGCCCCACCGCGCGCGGTGGCCATCATCACCCAGATCGCCTCGGCGTTGGATGCCGCCCATGCCGCCGGGGTGATGCACCGCGACGTCAAACCGCAAAACATTCTGGTCACCCGCGATGATTTCGCCTATCTGGTGGACTTCGGCATCGCCAGCGCGACCACCGATGAAAAGCTCACCCAGTTGGGCACCGCGGTCGGGACGTGGAAATACATGGCCCCGGAACGCTTTTCCAACGCCGAAGTCACCTACCGCGCCGACATCTACGCCCTGGCCTGCGTGCTCTACGAATGCCTCACCGGCTCACCGCCGTATCGGGCCGACAGCGTCAGTGTCCTCGTCACCGCGCACATGATGGATCCGATTCCTCAGCCGACCGCGTTGCGGCCCGGGATTCCCAAGGCTTTCGATGCGGTGATCGCCCGCGGGATGGCCAAGAAACCCGCCGACCGCTACGCCAG
>NZ_LZJJ01000533.1:0-6527 GCF_001667625.1 Mycobacterium sp. E1715 | reverse complement strand
TCGTCCACCACGGCGGTTCGGGCACCACAGCCGCTAGCATGCGCGCCGGGGTCCCCACCCTGATCCTCTCGATGGATGTGAATCAGACACTGTGGGGCGCCCGGGTGAAGCGATTGAAGGTGGGTACCACCCGCCGCTTCTCGAAGACCACCCGCCAATCCTTGGTCAAGGACCTGCGCCGAATCCTCGACCCGAAATATGCGGCCCGCGCCCGCGAGCTGGCCACCCGGATGACGACACCCGCTGAAAGCGTCGAGAAGGCCGCCGATTTGGTGGAGAGCTTCGCCCGGTCAAGGCAATCAGCTTGACGGCGGTGCGCGTGACCACCGTTTTGCCAGGTGCCCGAGATGGCGCCTGGCCCCGGCGGGGTCTGGTGGGCCGAGCCAAACCGCCCCGCCCCGTGAGCGGCGGCTGTTAGTATCCAACAACCGTGCTCTACGAGCTCGCCGAACCTTCCGGGGGGTTAGCTGCTCGTCTTGAGCCCTGAGACAAGACTGCATCGGCCTTCCAGCAACAAGACCAAGGGAAACATGACCAGCCAAACGACCGAACCGAAGTTTCGTTGGACCGCCCGAACCCTCACATTTCTATTTTTCTGGTGGATCGGGGGAACGCGTCCGGGTGTGGTCTGGCACTATCTCACGGACATCATTCACTACCGCCTGGTAAAGCTGGGCGTTCTATCCGGCACGGCCAAACACCTGGCCGAGGTTCGCGCGGCATTCGAAGAGCAGGCGGCGAAGGGTCAATTCCAAGAGCGGTGGTTCGACATGAACATCGTGCCTTGGTCCGTCACCTTTCCGAAAGTCTTCAAGCGCGCTGACCCGATACGCATTCTCGAAATCGGATCTTGGGAGGGGCGTTCGACGCTCTTTTTCCTGACGTACTTCACACAAGGGCACATGACCGCTGTTGACCACTGGGCGGGCAGCGACGAATGGCACTACCACGCCACGTCGGACTTGCGAGACCTCGAGGCGCGCTTCGATCACAACGTGTCCTCGGCCCCGGGTCGGGTAACAAAGCGGAAGGGCTCATCGCTGTCCGTCTTGCCCCAGCTCATCGATGAAAAGCAGGAGTTCGATCTGATTTATGTCGATGGGTCGCACTTCGCCGATGACGCAATAGTGGATTCACTCAACTCGTGGCGCCTGTTGAAGCAGGGCGGAATGATGATTTTCGACGATGTCATGTGGCCGGCCTACCCGCGGCCACGGGCAAACACCGCGTGGGCGATCCACCAGTTCCTGAAATACCACGCGGGGGAATACAAAGTTCTGCACGCCCAGTATCAGATCATTCTGCAGAAGAAGGCGGCGTTCGATGACGGTCTCGCGGACTGGGTCAACCACCCCGCCGAAGCTGTTGCGGTCACCCAATCGACCCCCAATTCCAACCACCAGCCGGAACAAGCGCATCAACACTCGCTCGGCTAGGTAAGGGGCGCTCGCGCGCCGAATAACACCGGACGTGCCTGCGTTCGATTGACAACGGGTCACCGATGGGTCGGCGCACGTTCTCACCCTCGCGCCTTGTGACCTAAACGAACAAACGGCCCTCAGTCCAAGCCGGGGATGATACTGTCGGGGTCGCCCACACGGGGGCAAAATTTGGGCAATTACGCACTGAGGACTCGATTTTGGCCGACGGCGAGTTAGACGCGCGCGAGGCGGAACGCGTCGAGTGGGACGCGATCATCGTTGGGACCGGCATGGGCGGCGGCACCCTGGGCTACTCGCTCGCCCGCGCGGGCCGAAAGGTGCTATTCGTCGAGAAGGGCCGTTCAACCCTTCCGGGGGCGCCCGAGACGGTCCGCTCATCAATGCCCGAAGTGTCCCATCCGCAGGCTTGCCGCTCCACCGACACCTACTTCGACGTGCTGACCAGGTCCGGACGCTCGACCGACGAGATCGAAGACATCAGTGGGCGCTCTCCCCAACGATTCGTGCCCTTTTTGGGCGCCGGCACGGGTGGCTCGTCGGCCCTCTACGGCATGGTGTGCGAGCGGTTTTTCGCTCAGGATTTCACCCCTCGGCAGCACTTCCGAAACCCCGGCGATTCGACCGTGCCGGACGCCTGGCCGATCGCCTACGACGAGATGCGCCCGTGGTACTCGGCGGCCGAAAGGCTGTTCGGGGTTCGGGGCCAGCCGGATCCGCTGCGACCGGGTGCCGCCGACCCTGATCTGCCTGCGGCGCCGCCCTTTTCGGCCGACAACCAGCCGCTTGTCGAGTACCTGACGAGCCGTGGCTTGCACCCCTACCACCTACCGATGGCCTGTGACTACACCTCGGGTTGCACGACGTGCCAAAGCTATCTGTGCCACCAGTCGTGCAAGAACGACAGCGCACGCAACTGCGTCTTACCGGCGGTCGCCGAGCACGGTGCGAAGCTGCTGCCGGAATGCCGGGTCCTTCGTCTCGACGCGGACCGAAAGCAGGTCCGTCGAGTGATCTGCGAGCATCGCTCCGGCACGGTGTCCCTGAAGGCCAAACTGGTGGTGCTTGCGGCCGGCGCGCTGGTCACGCCGGTGCTGTTGCTCAATTCCCGTTCAGCCGATTGGCCGCGCGGACTGGCCAACGGCTCGGATTGGGTGGGCCGCAACCTGATGCGTCACCTTGTCGACTTGGTGGAGATCTGGCCGCAGCGCGGTTCCAGGACCACAGCCGCAAACAAGGAGATCGGGTTGAACGACTTCTACTTCTGGGAAGGGCAGAAGTACGGCACCGTGCAATCTTTCGGCCCCATGGCACCCATGGAGATTTTGACCAATGCTCCCGGATGGCGGCCGGCGGCACTTCGGCTCATGAAACCGGCGGTGCGCCAAGTCTATGAGCGGTTCTTCAACGGCGGGCTGGTCCTCGCGACGATCATGGAGGACCTCCCGTATCTGGACAACCGTGTCCTACCCGACGATCGGCCGACCGCCGACGGGCGTCAGCGGCTGAAACTTCAGTACCGCCTTCACGAGAGCGAGATCGAGCGCCGCGCAATCTTTTTGGAGCAGTTGAAAGGGGTGCTGGAACCCTTCCGCAAGATCACGTTGCGAGGTGCCGAGGACAACAAAGCCGTGGCGCACGTCTGCGGGACATGCCGCTTCGGCACCGATCCCAAGACCAGCGTGCTGGACCCGTACAACAGGGCGCACGAAGTCGAAAACCTATACGTGGTCGACAGCTCATTCTTTCCCACCAGCGGCGGTTTGAATCCCAGCTTGACCATCGCGGCAAACGCCTTGCGGGTGGGCGAACACCTGAATCAGGCGCACTTCGCCAGCTGAGCTTTTCAATCCGTGTTTCCTGCCGTCCCGGCCAGGTGGACCGGTCAGCTCAGGCGGGCTCGCGGAGCGGGAGGCCGGCGGCGCGGTAGATGGCGTCGATGACGCTCATGTTCTCGACGGCGCCTTCCGGTGTCGTCTTGATGGGCTCCCCGCGCAGCGCCGCCGCGGCGAATGCGTCGAGTTGATACGCATAGGAGGGGCGGCGCGAGAAGCGCTCGACTCGTTTGCCGTCCGCTGATTTGACCGAGAGCCGATGGAAAGCTTGCGGCATCACGGGATTGAGAACGCGCACTTCCCCGCGATCGCCAACGACCTTGGCGCTCAACTGGAAAAGATCCCACGACCACATCGAGCAACGGACCCGCCCCTCGATTCCGTTTGGAAAGCGAAGCCGGGCGGTCATGGCACGGTCCACTTTGGAATCGCGCAGCTTCGCCTGTGCCGAAACAACTTCGGGTGTCGAACCGCCGAACGTGCGGATTATGTCGACCGCATAGCATCCGGCGTCCATCGTCGCACCACCGGCAAGGGAGTAGTTGTAGCGGATATCGGAAAACTTCGGCAACGGAAAGCAGATGGCCGCCTCCACCCGCTTCAGCTGTCCCAGTTCCCCGGAGGCGATGATCTCTTCAACTCGCAGGGTCAAGGGATGGTAGCGATAGTGAAAGGCCTCCATCACGACTCGGTCTGATTGGGCGGCCTGTCCCGCGACTTCGCGCGCTTCAGCGGCATTGGCGCTGAATGGCTTTTCGCACAGCACATGCTTTCCCGCCGCGATTGCGGCTCGAGTCCACCTGCCGTGCAAACCATTTGGGAGAGGGTTGTAGATGGCGTCCACATCTGGGTCCGCGACGAGCGCCTCATAACTGCCGTGCACTCGAGGAATGCCGTGCTCGGCGGCGAAGGCTTGGGCACGAGATACCTCGCGAGCTGCCACCGCCGCGACCACCACCTCGGCGCTTTCCCGTGCCGGGTTGATAAGCGCGAGCGGAGCGATGCGGGCTGCGCCGAGGACACCGATCCGCAGCCGTGCACCTTCTTCAGACACGACCCGGATGCTAGCACCCGGGTTCTTGCCCCGGAGCGTTAAATGGCGCCGGCCACCGCCTCGTTGCGGGCCGTCACCCCAGTCAGGCCTCTGCAAGCCAGTTCAGTGAGCACGGCCGCCGCCGCGTCGCTTGCCCGCCCCGACCGACTCGCCAAGAGCGCTCAAAGCAACAGTGATCAACACCGTCGCGATATACGATGGCGCCGACAACGCGCACCGGGGGACGATGGACGGAGTCACATGAAGCTGGGGGAAGTGTTCAGCCCGCGAAATAATGCGCTGAACGCGTTCCGGCTAGCCCTGGCAACCGAAGTGATGCTGTTCCACTCATGGCCGATCACGGGTCATATGCCTCCCGCCGCTGCCACCAAGCTTATGTTCGCGATAGGTGTCGACGGGTTTTTTGCGATCTCGGGATTTCTCATCTCCCGAAGCTGGCTGAACGACCCGCAACTTCGTGACTACCTGCTGGCTCGAGCTCTGCGAATCCTCCCCGGTTTCTACGTCTGCCTGATCGTCACCGCATACCTGTTCGCACCACTGAGCCTGGCGATCCAGGGCGGTGCGGCGGGAAAGCTGCTGGCCTCCCGCGATCCGATCGATTACGTCGTGCAAAACGCCGCGTTGGCCTACCTGCACCCGAATGTCGGCCCGACACCGCACGGAACGCCGGGCGGAGCAAATTGGAACGCCTCGCTGTGGTCCCTCATCTGGGAAGTGATGTGCTACCTGGCGGTTGCAGTTATCGGCGTCGTCGGCCTCGCCAATCGCAGGTGGGTTTCCCCCGCGATGCTCGTACTCGCTGTGATCGGGGCGATGTTGCTACCACCCCTGACCTTTCCGGGAGTATGGACCATCCCGCAGCTCCTCTGCCGTTCCGCAATCATGTTCGCCTCCGGGGCGCTCCTGTACCAATGGCGCGACGTGATCCCCGCTCGCTGGTCGCTCGTCGCCGTCTGCGTCGCCATAGTCCTCGCGTCCAGCCAGCTGCCGGATTATCGAGTGGTGGCCGGCCTTCCGCTGGCGTACGCCGTCGTCGTCTCCGGGGCGCTGCTTAAGAACAAGCGATTGCAACTACGCACTGATCTGTCCTATGGCATGTACATCTATGCGTTCCCGATGCAGCAGCTGCTGGCGGTGTGCGGCCTCACGTGGTTGCATCCGGTCGTGTTTTTCGTTGTCGCGATGGCGGCCACCCTTCCGGTGGCGGCGCTGAGTTGGTTCCTGGTGGAAAAGCGGGCGCTATCGCTCAAATCCCGCTTCAAGCGGCCGAGCACCTCTGCCGCGACCGATCCACCCGCCCAGGTCGAGGTCAGGTCGGACGACGGGAGAGACGCGCCCGGCGGATGACCGCTTCCCGCGCGCGGGCCGTTGACCGGCGCCGGGCCATCCGGGCGATCTTCAGACTAAACGCCTTGCGCTGGCGAACTTTTCGAGCACATCAACAGCTTTCGCAACGCTTTCAGCCGGGTCTGTCATCCGGGCGGCGAGGTCACGGGCTCGCACTGCGTAGTCGGGTTCGAGGATCTGACGCAAGTCGGTGACCAAGGTTTCGGTGGTTGTGGTCGAAAAGCGCCGAGTGGTACCGACTTTCAGCCGCTTGAGCTGGGCACCCCAATGCGGTTGATCGCCGGCCGTCCACAGGATCATCGACGGAACGCCGGCACGCAGAGCCGCAGCCGTGGTGCCCGAACCGCCGTGGTGGACGACTGCCCGGCAGGCGGGAAAGACGGCCGCATAATTCACGCCGCCCACCACCTTGACGTGGTCGCCGTGGGAAACGTCACTGAAGTCGCTCCAACCGGCGCAGATCAGCGCGCGCTCGCCCAGCTCGGCGCAGGCGGCGCTGATCATGTCGATCGCGTCGGCCGGCGATTCCACCGGCATACTGCCGAAGCCGAAGCAAATCGGCGGGGTTCCCGCGGCGATCCACGACGCGACGTCGGTGTCGGCCTCGGTGGACATCGCCATCGTCAGTGCACCGACGAAGGGCCGCTGACCGTCCCACTTCCGCCATTCGGCCGCTAGCCCGGGGAAGCAAACCTCGTCGTAGGCCTGTATCTCGAGTGATCCGCTTTCGGCGATGCGCCGCGCCGACGCGCCCCTGATCTTCGGCAGCCCTAGTTCACGGCGCTGCGCGTCCTCGACCTTCTTGTTGAGGCGCCAACCGAACCAGTCGAATGCGGTCATCGACGCGCG
>NZ_LZJJ01000532.1:0-2124 GCF_001667625.1 Mycobacterium sp. E1715 | reverse complement strand
CCGGGGTTTTGGCGGCGTTGCTGGATCGCATTGACCAGGTACTCCAACAGCAGCTGGCTCTTCTCGAGGTCGGCCTGGGTGAGGTAGGGCTTGTCGCTGACGACAGTGTCCTTCCAATCGATCAGGCGGTCGCGATCCTGGATCGGCAGGCCGTAGAGATCCATGAAGACCTGGAACGGGTACAGGTGCGCAAAGTCCGCCATCACTTCGCATTTGCCTTGGCCCGCAAGGGCGGCGATCATTTCGGCGGCGTGCCGCTCCAGCACCGGGCGGGATTTGCTCAGGCCGAGCGGACTGAAGAAGGGCTGCAGCACCTTCCGGTAACGGGTGTGCTGAGGAGGGTCGAACGCCAGTGGCAGCACGGGCAGCGGGTGACCGGGAGGCTGCAGGATCGTGGACGAGAACACCTGGGGATTGCGCAGCGCCGCCAGCACGTCCTCACGGCGGGTGATGTAGTAATGGCCGTTCATGAACACCACCGGGCCGGCGTCGCGCAACACCTTCCACCCGACGCCCCGGTCCTCGGCCATCGGTAACTTCTCGAAATCGAGGCGCGGTAGGTGGAACGTGCCTTGCTGGCCTTGGCCAGGAGTGCTCATGGGCTCTCCGCTTGTCTATCTTGATCTGCTCACCGCTGCGGCGGGGACTTCGTCGGCACCGTTTCCAGCCGGCACACCAATATCGCATGTGTCGCAATGGGACACGAATCCGATCGCGCGCCGGCGCGATGGTTTCCGGTCAACGGCTGCACGCGGCGGCGATCTTCTACACTCTAGCCAGCGACGAATCGCCGCTCGATTCGCTGACGCGACTTGCAATTCTGCGAAGCCCGGTAGGGAGGGAACCTCATGAGGGTTCGTCTCGAACAAGCCAGATGCGTGGGTCATGCCCAGTGCTACGCCGTCGACCCTGACTTGTTCCCGATTGACGAATCCGGCTATTCGATCCTCGAGGAGCATGAGGTGCGGCCCGAGGACGAGCAGCTGACCCGGGACGGCGTCGCTTCGTGCCCCGAAATGGCGCTGATCCTCGAAGAGGACTGACCGGCGCGAGGTGCCGTGCAGGCGCTATCGAGAACGATTTCAAAGCAAACCCCGGATGAACAAACAGTTGCCACAAGTGAACTGTCGTCGACAGGGAATGAACAGTGGCTGGCCTGGAATGAACAGTTGGCGTCGGGTGTCGGCGCACCCCTGATAACGAACTAATCTCATTCACGAGCGACAGTTCGGTAAGACCGCGGACTGTCGCTCGGTTGCTGACAGCAGGGATCAATCGAGGCTAAAGGTGCACGTTGTTCCTGACCGGGTGTCCGAGAAGCGTGGCGGCAAGCCACATTTGGGCGTCAGGCACGGGATCGACAGGATGCGCCGGACAGCCCGCCGACTGGGGTGGCGGACCGAGAGGTCTGAGTCGGTGATTCCGGGCGGCCAGCGACTTACGGGTGGCGAATGCTTACGAAGCCGTGACCACGGCCACCACTGATCCGATGCGACTGCCGGGATCGCCAGCGATCCCGGCCAACTGAGGAGAACAGGTGTTTGACTTCGGGGCGTTACCGCCGGAGATCAATTCCGGTCGGATGTATGCGGGTCCGGGTTCGGGTTCGTTGATGGCGGCGTCGGCGGCGTGGGATGAGATTGCTGCTGAGGTGGCTGCGGCGGCCAGTGGGTATAGCTCGGTGATTGCGGAGTTGACGTCGGGTCCGTGGGTGGGTCCGGCGTCGTCGTCGATGGTGTCGGCGGTGGTGCCGTTTGTGAGTTGGCTTTCTGCGGTGGCGGGGTTGGCCGAGGACACGGCCAGTCAGGGTCGGGCGGCTGCGGCGGCGTTTGAGGCGGCGTTTGCGATGACGGTGCCGCCGCCGGTGATTGCGGCTAATCGGGTGTTGTTGGCGACGTTGGTCGCGACGAATTTCTTCGGGCAGAACACGCCGGCGATCATGGCGACCGAGGCGCAGTACATGGAGATGTGGGCCCAGGATGCGGCGGCGATGTATGGCTATGCGGCGGCTTCGGCCACGGCCTCGCAGTTGGCGCCCTTTGATGCCCCGCCGAACACCACGACTCCTGATGGGGTGGCCGAGCAGGCGTTGGCGGTGACCCAGGCCGCTCAGCAGCCCGCGGG
>NZ_LZJJ01000531.1:0-10056 GCF_001667625.1 Mycobacterium sp. E1715 | reverse complement strand
CGGGGCGACCATGGGCGCGATGAGCGCGGCCGCGCTGGGCCGGGCGACCCATGCCGGCGAGGACATCACCGCGAAGCTGCGTGACGCCGAGTTGCAGGCGTCGTATCGCTCGGCCGAACATCTGGGATTCGACGAACTCATCGATCCCCGCGAGACCCGTGATGCCCTACTCGGTGCACTGCTTCGCGGGCTGTCCAGCCGACAGGCCGCGGCGGAGCCGGTCAGCCGGACCGTCATCCTGCCCTGAGGTTCTGTCGCGAGCGTGCGTGTTGGTACGGCGACACGCCGCAATCGGCGTACAACTGCGCACCCTCGCGGAGCTAATCCACCGCCCGGTACGCGCTGACGACCGGCTCGAGCTCCTCCGGCGTGGCGCCGTGCATGATCACCGCGTCGGCCCCGTAGTCGAATTCCTTGCGAACACGGTCCGCGCATTGCCGGGCCGAACCGGTGGCCGACGGCTCCAGCCATTCGTCCGGGATCAGCGTCGCGATGTGCTCGATCTGCTCGGCCGTGGCCTTGTGGTCGATCCCGCCCGCGATCGACGTCACCACGGGGTCTTCCCGGAAGCGTTGCAGCACAGCCGGATCCCACTCGTTCGTCCGCACCATCAGGTCGCCGTAGCCCTGCAGATAGGTGGCCAGACGCGCGACAGTCTTCTTGAGCCGCAGCTCCTCGGGCAGGTGATCACCCACCGTGGCGAAGCACGACCACACCCGCACGCTGTCCGGATCGCGGCCGGCCTTCTCCGCCGCGGACTTGACGGTCTCGACGCAGCGTTGCAGCGTCTCGGGCGTGAAGTAGGTGTGCAGGATGACGTCGTCGAACACCCGGCCCCCGAGGTCGAGGGTGTTGGGCCCGAAAGCCACCAGCGCCAACCGGATGTCCTCGTTGAAGTCAGGGTCGAGGAACAGGATCGGGTACTTGCCCATCGGTCCGTCGTGGTTGAAGATCAGTTCGCCATGCCACAGGCGGCGCATGACCTGGGCCCAGTCCTCCATCTGCGCGGTCGTGACCGCCGGTATGCCGAAGGCCCCATAGATCGCCGCGATGCCCCGGCCGATCCCCAGCGTGAAGCGCCCGCCGGAGAGCCGGTGCATGGTGGTGGCCCACGACCCGGTGATCAGCGGGTGGCGGGTGTTGTGATTGGTTGCCGCGGTGGCGATCTGCATCCGGGTCGTCACGGCGCACGCGGCCCCCGTCAGGGATGACGCCTCTTTGACGTTCCAGCGTTCGGAGATGAACGCGGTGCCGAAGCCGAGCTCCTCGCCGCGGCGGGCCTCGTCGATCAGCGTCGCCGGCCCCTCTCCGCCGGCACCCGCCAGCAGGTAGTAGCCCAACTCATCGAGAGTGCGCTCATTCAACTCCAAACTCCTTGCTGGTAGCCGCAATTCCAGACCTCGGTGATCTTTCCGTCGACGACGCGGAACACCTCGATGCTGGCGACGTTGGTTATGGTGCCGTCCTTGGTAGTCATCGACGAGTCGTAGACGATGGCCACGTGCTGGCCGTCGTCGCCGGCGGCGACGACGTTCAGATCGAAGCGCAACGTGTCGAACATCGCCCAGACGTCCCTCACCCGGCTGACCGCCTGTTCGCGGGTGAGTGTGTGCGCCTCACCCACCCCGTGCCGAATCACCTTGTCGGCGAACAGTTCTTCGGCCAGGGTCAGGTTCTGCTCGTTCCAGACGACCAGGTTGTAGAGCTCGACCACCTCACGTGCCGAGCGCGGAGCCCCCATCAGCCGGCCACCTCGCGCAGGAACCCCTCGGTCACCTTCTGCACCCGCCGGGAGAAGATGTGCCCGACGTGGCTGCCGTCATACCAGTACAGCCGGCCACCCCAGCGCTCCTGCAATTCGACCGTGGGATCGCGCATCGCCATCCGGTCGTGCCACGCGCCGACGATGAGCCGGCGATGCGGCGGCGGTGCCGGATCCACCCGCAACGGGTCGATCACCGAGGTCAGCTTCGCCACCTCCGGAGAGGCCAGCAGGTCGCGGAATTCGTCCCGCGACGACCCCCAGCGCCCCAAGTGCCGCGCGATCATCGCGTTCAGCCCCAGGATCGGCGTATACAGCGCCACCGCGTCGACCTGCCTCTCCAGGTGCGACACCAGCGCCGCGACCGGAGTGCCCATCGAAACACCGGCCACCACAACGGCGCTCGCCTGCGGTTGTGCCCAGCGCACCAGCGCTCGGATCTCCGACACCGAGCGCATCATGCCGGCGACGTTGCCCAGGGGGTCCATGTCGGGGTACGCGGGCCATTCCCGGCGCCGGCAGCCGTGACCGGGCTGCACCGGCAATGCGACGTTGAAACCCAATTGGCGATGTATCCGGCCGATGCGGGTCAACAGCAGGTCTTCCGTGCCACCCTGACCGGCGCCGTGCACCCAGATGAGCCACGGTCTTGGGCCATCAGCGTGCCGGCACAGGTGCACCACCGCCCTGGCCGGCCCGCCCAGGCCTTCGGCCTGCAACGTTGGCGGCAACGCCGGATCGTGCTCGAACGCCAGCCGCTCGTAGGCCAAATTACCGACGCGTCGCCGCCGCACGGAGGTTGCGCGCAGCGGCACCGGTTCCCCGTGCGCACGGTCGATGCCCAGGGCCGACAACTCCTCGGCCGCCGCCGTGCAGCCGGACAGCGGCCGCATCGCCGCCGGGCCGCCGCCGAGTAGTGAAAAGCCGCTCAGCACAAGCTCGTCCAACATGACCTCGCCGAACTGCCGCACGCCTCGCGGCGACACCGGAGCCCAGCCGGTCGATTCGTTCAGGCCGGCCACCGTCCGGGGTAGCAGCATGCCGAGCTCGCGGGTCGCCTCCTTGGCGAGCCCCAGTCCGCGCGTCACCTTCGACATGGCGTGCGGTCGGAGACGCCGGCGCCGATGACGACGACGTCGACCCGGATGTCAGCCGCTTCAGTCACTTCACTCCTTGCCGTGCACGGACCGGACTGCTGAAATCTATACTGTAACGGACTTAGTATCAGGCAATCGGAGGCTGCAGCGTGAAAGTCCCCTTCACCTGGAAGGTCACCGGGTGGTTCATGGTCGGGTGGTCCCCCGAGTTCCCCGTCGGCGAGGTGCGGCCGCTGAAGTACTTCGGAGAGGACCTGGTCGCCTACCGCGACGAATCCGGCGAGCTGCATGTCCTCGAAGGGCACTGCAAACACCTCGGCGCCCACATCGGCCACGGCGGCAAGGTGCTCGGCGACTGCGTCGAGTGTCCCTTCCACGGCTGGCGCTGGGGTCCGGACGGCACCAACCGGTACATCCCCTACCAACCTGACCGCCCCAACCGCGCGCTGCGGCTGCGGGTGTACCCGGTGTGCGAGCAACACGACTGCGTGTTCATCTGGCACCAGCCCGACGGCAAGGAGCCGCAGTGGGAGATGCCGGACATCTTCGGAAAATTTCCGCAGTTCGAGACCGACACGGCGGCCTACTACCGCGCGTATCCGGAGTTCTCCCGGCGCACCGAGCGCGAACCGGTGCATCCGCAGATCGTCGCGGAGAACGCCCCCGACAGCGCCCATTTCGAATACGTGCACCACGCCACGGTGACCCCGAGGGTGCTGGACTGGAAGATCGTGGATCACGAGTGGCAGTTCGTGGCCGGGTGGCCCGACGCGCGCAGCGACGACCCCGACGACCTGGCGCTGCGGTTCCACAGCCACCTGTTCGGCCTGGGCGGGGCGATCAGCGTCTTCGAGGGGGCGCAGAACCATCGGCTGATCTTCACCTGCACGCCGGTCGACGACGAGTGTTCGGACCTGTTCTACTCGATCTGGTGGCCACGGGTCCCCGGCGACACCGCCGACGTACCGCAGGGCAAGCTGCGCGACATCATCGAAAAGCAGTTCCTGTCCACCGTGTTCGACGATCTGCAGATCTGGCGCTACCAGAAGTACGTGGAGAACCCGGCGTTGTCCAAGGCCGACGCGAAAGGGTATATGGCACTGCGGAAATGGGCCAAACAGTTCTACGAAGTGCCGGCATGACACCGAAACTCGCCGACATCGCGGCGCCCGAGCGCACCGCGATCGTCACACAGGAGTGCCAGGGGGCGGTCATCGGCCCCGACGCCGATTTGGCGATGCTGGCGCAGGAGGCACGCCGGGTCGCGCTGCCCAATATCGTCCGGCTGCTGCCGGCGGCCCGGGCGGCCGGGGTACGCGTCGTGCACTGCCTGGTGCAACGACGCCCCGACGGGCTGGGCTCCAACCACAACGCCAAGATTTTCGCCATGGGGCACGGCCAGGTCGACATCGCCCCGGGCACCCCGGGGGCGGCCGTGTTACCCGAATTAGGGCCGGAGCCAAGCGATCTGGTGCTCAGACGCTGGCACGGCGTCGGGCCGATGGGCGGCACCGACCTGGACGCGATAATGCGGAATCTCGGGGTGTCGACCATCGTCGTCGTCGGGGTGTCGCTGAACATCGCCATCCCCAACGTCGTGATGGACGCGGTCAATGCCGCCTATCGCGTCATCGTTCCCCGGGACGCCGTCGCCGGCATACCCACCGAATACGGAGAGGCCATCATCGCCAACACACTGTCGCTGCTCGCGACCATCACCACCATCGACGAGTTGCTCAGCGTGTGGACGCGGCGATGACCGACACCGCACCCGGGGTTCGCGGCGGATTCCCCGACATCAAGCCGGCCGAACACGCGCCCCCCGGGCTGGGCCGATTCGTCGCCGCGACGCGCCGCCTGCAGGATCTGACCCTCGCCAGCAACCCGGACGCCGCGGCATGGACCGCCGCGGCCCGGCTCGTCGAAGATGCCTGTGCCCTGCTGGACGGCCACCAGGTGCCCGAAGGCATCGCGCCGGCGGGCCGCGTCATCGAACTGCCAGGCCTCGGCCACCCGCTCCTGCCACCCTGGACGATCTCAGAATCCGGTCCGGATGGCGTCACGATGGCGGGCCACTTCACCCGCGCGCATGTCGGCGGAAACAACGCCGTGCACGGCGGCATGATCCCGCTGTTCTACGACTGGCTGTTCGGGATGGTGGTCTCCACCGCCGGCACTCCCCCCACCCGGACCGCGTACCTGCATGTCGACTACCGAAACATCACGCCGATCGACGAGCCGCTGAGCGCCCACGGCAGCATCACCGACATCGAGGGCAGGAAGATCTTCATCTCCGCTACGATGACGGCCGCTGATGGCACGCTGCTCACCGAGGCCAACGGCCTAATGGTCCGCCTCCTCCCCCACCAGCCATGAGAGGCCTGATGTCCGACACAGCAACACAATTCACCGTCCCCGCCGTCGCGGCGGCCGTTGCGGCCGCGATTCCCGACCGGGAGCTGCTGATTCAGGGTGAACGGCGGTACAGCTATTCACAGGTGATCGAGCGGTCCCACCGCCTCGCCGCTTACCTGCATTCCCGCGGGCTCGGGTGCCACACCGAACGCGCCGGCCTGCCGGGCCACGAGACCGGCCAGGACCTCCTCGGCATCTACGCCTACAACGGAAACGAATTCGTCGAGGCGCTGCTGGGCTCCTTCCAGGCCAGAGTCGCCCCGTTCAACGTCAACTTCCGATACGTCAAGAGCGAGCTGCAGTATCTGTTGGCGGATTCGGGGGCGACCGCGCTGATCTACCATGCCGCGTTCGCGCCACGGGTGGCCGAAATCCTGCCGGACCTCCCGCAGCTGCGGGTTCTGATTCAGATCGCCGACGACTCCGGCAACGACTTGATTTACGGCGCAGTGGATTACGAGAGCGCCCTCGCGTCCTGCGCACCCGAACCGCCACCGGTGCAGCATTCACCGGACGACCTCTACGTCCTGTACACCGGCGGGACGACGGGAATGCCCAAGGGCGTGCTGTGGCGCCAGCACGACATCTTCATGACCTCTTTCGGCGGCCGCAACCTGATGACCGGCGAGCCGTTCGGGTCCGTCGAGGAGATCGCGGCCGGCGTGCTGGCGGGCCCCGGCACCAAGTTGATGATCCTGCCCCCGCTGATGCACGGCGCGGCCCAGTGGAGCGTGATGACGGCCATCACCACCGGGCAGTCTGTCGTCTTCCCCTCGGTCGTCGATCGTCTCGACGCCGACGACGTGGTCCGCACCATCGAGCGCGAGCGCGTGAGCGTGGTGACGGTGGTCGGTGACGCGATGGCCCGCCCGTTGGTCGCCGCCATCGAGAAGGGGATCGCCGACGTGTCGTCGCTGGCCGTGGTGGCCAATGGGGGCGCGTTGCTCACCCCGTTCGTCAAGCAACGGTTGATCGAAGTCCTGCCGAACGCCATCGTGGTCGACGGTGTCGGGTCCTCCGAAACCGGCGCGCAGATGCACCACATGTCCACTTCCGGGGCGGTGTCTACGGGCACTTTCAACGCCGGACCGGACACGTTCGTGGCGGCCGAGGATTTGGCCACCATCCTGGCGCCCGGCCACGACGGCATGGGCTGGCTGGCGCAACGCGGTTACGTCCCACTGGGCTACAAGGGCGATGCCGCCAAGACCGCCAAGACATTTCCGGTCATCGACGGAGTGCGATACGCGATTCCCGGCGACCGGGCCCGTCACCAAGCCGATGGCAAGATCGAGCTGCTGGGCCGCGATTCGGTGACGATCAACTCCGGCGGCGAGAAGATCTTCGTCGAGGAGGTCGAGACCGCGATCGCGTCGCACACCGCGGTGGCCGACGTGGTCGTCGCCGGACGGCCCAGCGAGCGGTGGGGGCAGGAGGTCGTCGCCGTCGTCGCGCTGGCCGAGGGCGCTCATGCGAACGCCGAGGAGTTGGTCGCCCACGCCGGGCAATCGCTGGCCCGCTACAAGCTGCCCAAGGCGATCGTGTTCCGGGCGGCAATCGAGCGCAGCCCGTCGGGCAAGGCGGATTACCGGTGGGCGCGCGAGCAGGCGGTGAACGGCTGACAGCGAAGGTCGACCGCCGCTTGGCGCCGTCCGTCGCGGTCTCCACCGCAAATGCGTTGACAATGACCTGATTTGATCGCTGATTGTCTCGAATTCGTCCCGGGCGGAGCGATTGTTGAACCGCTCCGGAGGTCTACGCTCGACTGCATGACCGGCCCCGACGGTTTTCATCCCGACTTCACCCCCAATGCCCAGCAGCATGTACCGCGCAATCGCGTCCGCCACGTCAAGTCAACCGAACTTGATGGCACCACAGCGCAGACGGACGGCATGCAGCGCTTCGCCGCGTTGAGTGGATCCACGGTGGGTAGCGAGAAGCTGTGGATGGGAGAAACCTTGGCGTCGCCGGGCAGCGCCTCGGCCAACCACCACCACGGTGATTCCGAGACGATGATCTACGTCCGCAGCGGCCATCCGGAGTTTGTGTTCTTCGACGGGGAGCGCGAGGTTCGGGTCCGGACCGATCCCGGCGATTACGTCTTCGTACCCCCACATCTGCCCCACCGTGAGGAGAACCCCGATCCAAACACGCCGGCGGAGTTGGTCATTGCCCGCAGCAGCCAGGAGGCGATCGTCGTCAATCTGCCGGCGCTGTATGCGCTGTAGCGGTCTCCACCCGCGCTCGCGGCCCAGGGCTCAGCGCGGGATCTCGGTGTAGTGGTGTTCCTCGTAATCGGACTTCAAGTATCCGTTGACGGTGTCGTTGAAGTCGATCCAATGTGACGTCTTGCCATGGGCGTTAAGGCTCTCTTGCGAGGCCCAATGTTCGACGAGGACGTAGCTGTAAGGATCATGGGCGTTGCGCCACAGTTGATACAGGCTGCAGCCGTCTTCCTTATTGGACTCGACCACCATGTGGTTCAACAGCTTCAGAAACTCGGCTTCGTGCGCTTGCGCCACGTCGAAGAAGACATTCAAGATGATCATGCCGCGCGTCCCTTCGTACCGCCGGTTGTCTCGATGAATTCGCGCAGGCACGACAGGAGCGTCTCGGGTTGTTCCTCGGCGATCCAGTGTCCCGAATCTTGGATTGGCCGGACCGTGACGTTGTCGGCGACCTCCGAGAGCATGGCCTCGGCGATCGGTACGAAGAAGCTCGCGGTCCCGCCGAGTCCGAGAACTGGCAGCGTGAGCTTGCCCTGCTCCGCCAGAATGCGTCGGTTGTCGGACGCGTCCTGCTCGAAGGCGCGGAACAGTTCAAGGCCCGCACGCATGGCTCCGGGGGCCGTGTAGTCAGCCACGTACCGCTGCGCGTCCGATATCGAGATTGCGTCGGGATTGGCGCTCAGGCGCTGGTAGAACGAACGTAGATAAGGGAATTCGCTGCCAGCGATCAGAGTCTCGGCGACGTTGTCGGCCGCGCCGTGCAGGTGAAAGTGCCAGAGTCTATTTGAGCTGTAGTTGGTGGTGGCCACGCTCTCATACGCATTGGTCCCCGGGATCGGCGCCTCCATGAGCACAAGACGTTCGACGTCGGTCGAGTACAGGCAGGCGTAGGCGTAGGCGACCATCAGCCCGAGGTCATGGCCTACCAAGGTGATGGGCTGCTGCACACCGAGATGGTCGAGCAGGGCCTTGATGTCGCCTGCCATGGTTTGTTTGTCGTAACCGCCGGCGGGCTTGGATGACCCCCCGGCGCCTCGGTAGTCGGGAGCGACGACAAACCAGCCGTCCTCGTGCAAGGGCCCCATGACATGGCGCCATTCCCACCAGGTTTGGGGCCAGCCGTGCAGCAGCACCAAGGCCCGATCGTCGCCACCGTGACTCGGCGGGGTGCCCACGGTCACGTAATGGATCCGGACATCCGCGTGGTCGAACATGTTGTGGTTGAACGTGGGCATCGCTGTCCCCCTCCACGGTAGAAGGCTGCTACGGAGGCCTTCCGGACTCTTGAAGGCGATGGTAGAAGCGCTCGCGTTTGGTTAATCGCTCCTGGCTGGAATCGATCGGTGATTGACCAGTTCTCCTCGACGGCACGCCGAACCCCATCGGGCCACGGGCTCCGAGGAGCGGCATTCCGTGTTAGCGGAATGCCGGGGACACCGCGGCGGGCGACGCGTGCGACGGCGCCTGGCCCGACGCTTGGCGGCCTCGCGGGTCCGGTTTTAGGATTGCGATCACGCAACGGGAGCGCTCACCTGCCAGGTGAAAGGAAGTCTTCCCCATGGCCATCGTCCTCGATACCGACGCCGTCGACCCGGTGGAACGCTCCGATTACATGCATTGGGCCATGGGCGCGGCCATGGTGTCCGTCGAGTGGCATTGGGTGGAAGACGGCCCGGGCGCGACCGCTCATGGGCTGGTCACTCCGCTCGGTGACCTGACCGTCTGTGTCGGAGAGACGACCGCCAACAGGGTGGTCCGGACACCAGCGCTGGCGCGCGATGGCGCCGAGCCCACGGTCTTCGTCAATCTGCAGCTCGCCGGTACCGCGATGGTGGTGCAGGAGGACAGGGAGGCGGTTCTGCACCCCGGTGCGATGGCGCTGTACGACTCCAGCGCCCCCTACACACTGCTCAACGCCGAGGGCATGGGCGGGGAGTTCTTCCAGATCCCCCACTCCGCGCTCGCTTTGCCGACTGAACTGATCCGCAAAGCGTGCGCCGTGCCGCTTATCCCTGAGCATCCGCTGGCCACGTTGACCTTCGATCACCTCCGGCGTGTGGCCGCCGATCCGAGCCTGTTCACCGCGGTCAACGGCGATCTCGTCGCGCACCCGAGCATCGAACTGCTTCGCGCGGTGATCACGACCCAGTTGGGCTATGCAGAGCGCGCGGCCGAACCCCTCGCCAACACGCTGGTCGTCCGGATTCTGGACTACGTGTCTCGACATCTGCGTGATCCGGAGCTCAACGCCGAACGCATCGCCGCGGCACACTTCGTCTCGGTGCGGCATCTGTACAAAACGTGCGCCGACGCCAACATCAGCCTGGCCGAGTACATCCGTACCCGGCGGTTGGAAGCCGCGCGCCACGAGCTGGGCCGGAGCGACGCGACGGTGACCATCGCCAGTGTCGCGCGCCGGCACGGATTCTCCGACATGTCGAGTTTCAGCCGCGCCTTCCGCGCCGCATACGGACTGTCCCCGCGGGACCCTTACTGCGGTGTGGCAGAAGAAAACTCCGTCTCAGCGCCGGCACGCAGGCGGTGACCGCGCCAG
>NZ_LZJJ01000530.1:0-15126 GCF_001667625.1 Mycobacterium sp. E1715 | reverse complement strand
GGCCCCTGGTGCTGATCGGGCCGGTGTCGGCCGCGCTCAGGTCACGCTGGGTCTCGTTGCTCGTGTTGCTCATGCGGACTTCACCAGGCAGAAGGTCTGCGCGTTGTGGCCGTCGGAACTCCGCTGTTCGCGCACGACGCCGTCCACGGTGATCTTGCAGCTGATCTCACCGCTGTCGCTCTGCGCCATGATGTTGGCGCTGACCGATGGCAAGGTCGTCGAGATGGTGGTCGACCACGGCAGCGGTGCCGCGTTCACCTGGTGGGTGTTGGCGTTCTCGTCCCAGTAGTTGATGTTGGCGGTGGCCCCGGGCGGGCCGGTGATGTCGTAGACGACGACCTTCGGATTGAACTGCACGATTTCGATCCCCTTGCCGGCGTTCGCGTTGAGGTCTTGAGAGCCGAAGATCCTGTGGAGCCGTGACACGATCAACGCCGAAACGGCCAGCACGACCACCAACAACAGTGGTATCCACGCCCGCTTGAGCACACGGGTCATGGTGCCGGTACGTGGACCCGAGTCGTGACCAGCCACCACCTGACCGCCTTCCGCTCACCCGCCGTCCGGGCATTGCCGCAAAGCTCACCAACGTCGTCGACGACATCGCTGTCTTCCCGACTATTTGCTCAGCTAAGCACTCTAAACCTTAGTGCACGCAAGCGTTCCTCCGGGGGCCTTCGATGTGGCGAACTGCATATGGGGTCGGGCCTAGCGGGCCACGCGGCCGGTGACCGGGGGCAGATCGGCCAGCGTGACGATCCCGGGCCCGGCGGCCACCACGGCCGGGACCGCGTTCGTGACGGGCATGGCCGTGTAGATCATTCCCAATCCCATGAACCCCGGCTCAGTCCAATCCTTGGGTGGCAGGCAATGCAGGACGGTGCGCATGTTGGGCAGCCCGTACACCTGGATGACGTGGCCGTGCTCCAGCGGTTTGGGCGGCACCACGTGATCGCCCATGGTCCAGTTGAACCCGACGCTGACCACGTTGCGGTCGCCCTCCCAGCCGCGGTGGTAGCCATAAACCCCGCCCACCGTTCCCGCGGGAATCGTCATGAAGCCCAGATCGGAATCGCCGGTGGCGGCGGTGAAGGTGACGTCGAACGTCATCCGGTCCAGCTTCGCCCCGATCGCGTCGGCCATCATGGCGGCCGATTCGGCAAAGACCTCGCTTTCGCGCCGCACGCTTTCGGCCAGCCCAGGAGTATCGGGGTCCTGCGAGAAGCCCATCGCCGTCTGGGTTTCCGCCGATTCGTAGGTCGAGCAGTCCACCGACTCGGTGATGCGGATCTCGTCGACGCGTTCGCAGGCACCGGACAGGACCATGCCCACCATGTTGGTCATGCCCGGGTGGGCGCCGCTGCCGAAGATGGTCGAACCGCCCCGCTTGCAGGCGTCGGCGATGCGCTCGCGGTCCTCGGGCGGCTGCTTGCCCCCGGTGATCCACGCCGCGCTGGAGCACACGTTGACGCCGGATTCCAGCAACCGGACCAGTTCATCGACGTTGGGCCACAACGGGTTATAGCAACAGGCATCGGCGCCCAGGGCGAGTAGCGCGTCGATGTCGTTGGTCGCTTGCACGCCCGTCGGTTCCGGCCGGCCGGCCAGTTCGGCGGCATCCACGCCGACCTTGTCCGCCCCGTGCGCGTACACCCCGACCAGCTCCATGTCCGGCCTGCCGATGATGGCGTGCAGGGAACGCCGCCCGATGTTCCCGGTGGTCCACTGGATCACCTTGAGCGGACGGTCGGTCGGTGGCTTGCTCATCGCGTCTCCTTTGACGGGTGGAAACTCAGTCGCTGATATCGAAGCCGGCGATCACCTTGGTGGGACGCAGCCGCACCACGAGCTCGCCGGAAACGGCGTTGCGGCGGCCGAATTCCTCGGCGCGATCGGCGCCCATGTACCGCGCGCCGGTCCTGGTGGCGATGTCCAACACGTCGGCCGGGTCGTCACCGACCGCCGCGACGCCCTGCACCTGAACGAACGAATACGGCGGATGAGGATCGTCGACGCAGATCACCGTTCGTGGATCACGCGCCAGGGCACGGCCTTTCGACGTGTCACGGCCCGTGGTGAACGCCAGCTGCCCATCGTCGACGACGAACCACACCGGCGTCACCAGCGGCCGGCCGTCGGCGGTGACGTACCCCAGCATCCCGGTGCGGGTGCCGGCTGACAGGAAGGAGACAACCCTGTCGGACAGCTCTGTCATCGGCTAGAGCCGGACCAAGTCGTAGTCGCCGATGTGGTCGATCAGAGTGTGCAGGTGTTCGCCGGAGGTGCCCAGGGTGTGCTCGATCGCGGTGAGCCGGGCCGCATAGTGGGCCACCGGATATTCGGCGGTCACGCCGATTCCGCCGTGCAGCTGGATCGATTCCTGCGCGATGTGCCGGCCCGCGCGGCCGATCTGCAACTTGGCGCGCGAGGCGATCACCGGGTCCAGGTTGCCGTCGGCGATCGACATCGACGCGTAGAGGCTCATGCTGCGGGCCAGTTCCAGCGAGACGTACATGTCGGCGGCCCGCTGGGTGAGCGCCTGGAATTTGTTGAGCGTGACCCCGAACTGCTTGCGGGTCTTCAGGTAATCGGTCGTGAGTCGCAGCGCTTCCTCCATCGCTCCGACCGCTTCGGCGCACAGCCCCGACTGGATGCGGATGACGGCACCGCGGATGGCCTGCGCCGCGTCCGCCGCTTCCCCCAGGGGTTCGGCCGGAGTGGAGTCCAGATCGATCTGGGCGCCGCGTTGTCCGTCGAACGTCGGGTACGGATGCCTGGTGACCGTCGCCGCGTCGACCAGGAACAGCCCGGTGCCGCCGTCCGGCAGGGCGGCGCTGACCACCAGGGTGTCGGCGGAGTCGCCGGCCAGCACCGGGTTCTTCCGTCCGCTCAGTGTCCACGAATCGCCTTGGCGCGCAGCCTTGGTGGCCACGTCGGCGGACGGTTTGCGCTGGCCCGGTTCCAGGTGGGCGAACGCCAGCAACCGCTGTCCGCCCGCGACCTCGTCGAGCAGTTGCTTCTGCTCCTCGCTGCCCAACTCGGCGATCAGCGCGCCGGGCCCGAGCGCGGCATGCAGGACCGGTTCCGGGGCGAGCCGGCGCCCGATTTCGGTGAGCACGACCGCGATCTCGATCTGGCCCGACTCGTCGGGGTCGAAGCCGAGGCCGAGGATGCCGGTGTCGGCGAGCTGACTCCACACCTCGCGGCTCCACCCGAGATCGGAGTCGATGATCTTGTTGCGGCTTTCCGGGTCGTAGGTGCGCGCCAGCAGTTCGCGCGTCGTGTCGCGGAGCAGGCCTTGCTCGTCGCTCAGCTGAAAGTCCATGGCTGCCTCACAATCCCAGGATGGTGGACGCGATGATGTTGCGTTGCACTTCATTGCTGCCGCCGTAGATCGACGTCTTGCGGTAGTTGAGGTAGTGCGGCGCGCTGTGCTGTGCCCAGGACGGCGACGAGATGTCCTCGCCGTCGGCCGGCAACGCGTCGGGGCCGGCCACCTCGACGAGCAGTTCGGTGGCCACCTGTTGCAGCTGGCTGCCGCGCAGCTTGAGCACCGACGACGCCGGGTTGGGCTGTCCGTTCGCGGAGTCGGTGACCACCCGCGACTGCGTGAGTTCCAGTGCCAGCAGCTCGTTTTCGGCTTCGGCCAGCCGCGCGGCGAACAGGGGATCTTCGAGCACCCCGGTGGCGGCGGCGTGTTTCTTCACCTCGGCGAGGCGCACCTTTGTCCGGCCCACGCCCGCGATGCCGGTGCGCTCGTTGCCCAGCAGGAACTTCGCGTACGTCCAGCCCTTATTCTCTTCTCCAACAAGCTGATTCGCGGGCACTCGGACGTCTTCGAAGAAGATCTCGTTGACCTCGTGGCCGCCGTCGATCGTCTTGATGGGCCGCAGTGTGACGCCCGGCGTCTTCATGTCGAACAGCAGGAACGAGATGCCGGCCTGACGCTTGGGCGCCTGCGGGTCGGTGCGCACCAAACAGAAGATCCAGTCCGCGTACTGGCCCAGCGTGGTCCAGGTCTTCTGGCCGTTGACGACGTAGCTGTCGCCGTCCCGCACCGCGGTGGTGCGCAGCGACGCCAGGTCCGAACCCGCCTCCGGCTCGGAGAAGCCCTGGCACCACCAGATGTCGAGGCTCGCCGTCGGCGGCAGGAAGCGCTGTTTGACTTCCTCCGAACCGAATTCGGCGATCACCGGACCGACCATCTTGGTGTTGAAGTTGAGCGGCTCGGGGACGCACGCCAGCTGCATCTCGTCGGCCCAGATCTGGTGCTGGGTGGGTGTCCAGTCCTTGCCGCCCCACTCGACCGGCCAGTTCGGCACCGCAAGGCCGTGCTCGTGCAGAATCTTGTGGCTGGTGACGATGTCGTCGTGGTTCACCTCTGCCGAGCCCTTGCGCACCCGCTCGCGCAGTTCTTCCGGGATCTTCGTGGTGTAGATCGTGCGGAGTTCGTCGCGGAACGCGGCTTCCTCCGGTGTGAGCGCCAGTTGCACGGCGGCCTCCTGTCGTCGGGGGTGAACGTGGCCACCAGCGTCGGATGGATGCCCGGTTCTGGCGATGCGTTCTTGGTTCCATATTGACCCATCGCGTAGAGCGGTTGTGCACAGCCTCGGTTTAGTCCACAGTTGCCGGTCGCGGCGCCGCCCGGCGGGGCCCAGCTGGCGGTCGCCGCACCTACGGTCGGCGCATGCGGACAGAACTTCCCGCCGAGCGCCTCCAGCGGCGACTCGGTGCCGAACCGGACGCCGAGCCCGACGGCGCGGAGTCGATGTCACCGGCGGCGGACGAGGACCAGAATTCGCTGCTGCCACGTTGGCTGCCGGACGCGTCCCCGGATCGAGGCTGGATGGCCAGGCTGCGCGCCGACCCGGGGCGGACCGGCGCCATCGGATTGGCGATCGTGGCCGCGCTGGCCGTCCTGGTGACGGTGTTCACGCTGCTTCACGACCGGCCGGCGCCGGTGATGTCGGCGAAGCTGCCGCCGGTGGAGAAGGGGTCGACGGCCGGTCCAAAGCCGTCGGAGACCCCCGGGCCCGACCGGCCCGTGGTGGTGAGCGTGGTGGGCCTGGTGCACAGCCCCGGGTTGGTCACCCTGGCGCCCGGCGCGCGGGTCGCGGACGCGCTGCAGGCGGCGGGCGGCGCGGTGAACGGCGCGGACACCGTCGGGTTGAACATGGCGCGCCCGCTCGGCGACGGCGAGCAGATCGTCGTCGGGCTGGCCCCCGGCCCCGGGCAGCCGACGGCGTTGGGCAGCTCGGTGGCTGCCGGTTCGACACCGACGTCGAAGCCGCCGCGGCCCGGGACGGGTTCGGTGAAGCCGAAGGCGGATGCGGTGCTCGACCTCAACACCGCGACCGCGGAGGATTTGGACACGCTGCCCGGCGTCGGACCGGTCACCGCCGCGGCGATCGTCGCCTGGCGGCAGGCGAACGGCAAATTCACCAGCGTCGACCAGCTCGCCGACGTCGACGGCATCGGCCCGGCGCGCCTGGAGAAGCTGCGCGCCCTGGTCCGTGTCTGACAACCACGACCAGCCGTGCCCCGGCGAATCGGCCGCGGCGCGCCTCGATGCACGCCTGGTACCGGCCGCGCTCACCTGCTGGGTGGTGACCGCCGCCGGCATCTGGTGGCCGATCGGCAGGCCGGTGGCGGCGTGCTGTGTGGTGTTGGCCGCCGTCTCCGGCCTGCTGGCCTGGAGCGCCGTGGCTCGATCGGACGGAACCGGTCGGCTGCGGGCCGTCGCCGTCGGCCTGTCCGCGGTCGGCGTCACCGGTGCGGGATTCGGCTTGGCGGTGGCGTTACGCGCCGAAGCGGTAGAGCGTCACCCGATCACGGCCGCGTTCGGGACCGCCGCCCCGGTGACGGTCACCCCTAGCGAAAGCCCGGTGTCGTTGGGCCGCGGGCGGCTCATGTTCCGGGCCACGATGCAGCGCCTGCGCGACGATCAGATCTCGGGCCGGGTCGTCGTCTTCGCGCGCGCCCCGGACTTCGAATCCGACGGCGATGGGCTGATGGTGGGCCGGCCGGTGCGGTTCACGGCGCGGATCGGACACCCGACCCGCCGCGACCTCACCGTCGCGGTGCTCAACGCCTCGGGCCGCCCGACCATGGGCACCGCGGGCGCCGTGCAGCGGGCGGCCCACACCGTGCGCGGTCGGTTCGCCGCCGCGGTGCGCGGCACGCTGCCCGCCGAGCAGGCGGCGATGCTGCCGGCCCTCGTCCTGGGTGACACCTCGGCGGTCACCGCCGAGACGGACCGCGACTTTCGGGCGGCGGGCATGACGCACCTGATGGCGGTGTCGGGCGCCAACGTGACCATCGTCTGCGGGGCCGTGCTGTTCTCGGCGCGCGTGGTCGGACCGCGGGCGGCCGTCGTCCTGGCCGGGCTGGCCCTGGTCGCGTTTGTCGTCGTCGTGCAGCCGACGGCGAGCGTGCTGCGGGCGGCCGTGATGGGCGCCATCGCGCTGGCCGGGGTCCTGACTTCGCGGCACCGCCAAGCCATTCCGGCGTTATGCGCCACGGTGCTGGGCCTGCTCGCGTTGGCCCCACAACTGGCCGTCGACGTGGGCTTCGCGCTGTCGGTGGCCGCGACCGCCGCGTTGGTCGTCATCGCGCCGGGCTGGTCGCGGCGCCTTGCGGGCAGGGGATGCCCCAAACCGTTGGCCGACGCGCTGTCGATCGCGGCGGCCGCACACATGGTGACCGCCCCGTTGGTGGCCGGCATCTCCGGGCGGGTCAGCCTGGTGGCGATGGCCGCCAACCTGGCGGCGGCACCCGTCATTGCGCCGATCACGGTGCTGGGCAGCGCCGCCGCCGTGTTGAGCGTGGCATGGGCCGCGGGCGCCCATTTGCTGATCCGCTTCACCGGCCCCGAGCTGTGGTGGGTGGTGCGGGTGGCCCGTTGGTCGGCCGGCGCGCCCGCGGCGACGGTGCCCGTGCCGTCCGGTATGCCCGGGGTGCTGCTCGTCGCCGCGGTGACCGTGCTGATCGTCGTGGTGGTCGCGCGGCGGCGCGGAAGGCGCTGGCTCGGCGCCGCGGCCGCCCTCTGCGCGCTGGCTTGGTGGTTGTCCGACCTGCTGGATCCCGGGGCGGTCTAGTCGGTCGGTCGTGACACCATCGTGGGGTGAGCGACGATTCGCCGTTGCACCTGGTGCTGGGAGACGAGGAGCTGCTGGTCGAGCGGGCGGTGGCCGACGTGCTGCGGTCGGCCCGCCAGCGGGCCGGCGTCGAGGACGTTCCCGTCAGCCGCATGCGGGCGGGTGACGTCAGCACCTATGAGCTCGCCGAACTGCTGAGCCCGTCGCTGTTCGGCGACGAGCGGATCGTCGTCCTGGAGGCGGCCGGGGAAGCGGGCAAGGAGGCGGCTGCGGTGATCGCCTCCGCCGCGGCCGACGTTCCGATGGGCACGATGCTGGTGGTGGTGCACTCGGGGGGAGGGCGGGCCAAGGCGCTGGCCAGTGAGTTGCAGTCGCTCGGCGCCGTCGTACACCCGTGCGCGCGGATCACGAAGGTCAGCGAGCGGGTCGACTTCGTCCGCAAGGAGTTTCGGGCGTTGCGGGTGAAGGTCGACGAGGAGACCGTGACGGCGATGCTGGACGCGGTCGGCTCCGACGTGCGGGAGCTTGCGGCGGCCTGTTCGCAGTTGGTCGCCGACACCGGCGGCGTCGTCGACGCCGCCGCGGTCCGCCGCTACCACAGCGGCAAAGCCGAAGTGAAGGGCTTCGACATCGCGGACAAGGCGGTGGCCGGCGACGTCGCGGGCGCCGTCGAGGCGCTGCGGTGGGCGATGCTGCGCGGTGAGCCACTGGTGGTGCTGGCCGACGCGCTGGCCGAAGCCATCCACACGATCGGGCGGGTCGGGCCGCTTTCGGGCGACCCTTATCGGCTCGCGTCCCAGCTGGGCATGCCCCCGTGGCGGGTGCAAAAGGCCCAGAAGCAGGCGCGGTACTGGTCGCGTGACAGCGTGGCGGCGGCGATGAAGGTGGTGGCGACGCTCAACGCCAACGTCAAGGGCGCCGTCGCGGACGCCGATTACGCGCTGGAGTCGGCGGTCAGGACGGTGGCCGAGCTGGCCGCCAACCGAACCCGGTGAGCGGGGCTCAGAGCTTGTTGAGCGCGCGCGCCAGGGCGGACTTCTTGTTGGCCGCCTGATTCTTGTGGATCACGCCCTTGCTGGCCGCTTTGTCCAGCTTGCGGGTGGTCGCCGCGAGCAACTCCGTGGCCTTCTCTTTGTCGCCGGCGTGGGCGGCCTCGCGGAACGCGCGGACGGCGGTGCGAAGCGACGACTTCACCGACTTGTTGCGCAGTCGAGCGCGCTCGTTGGTGCGATTGCGCTTCTGCTGCGACTTGATGTTGGCCACGCTTTAGTTCCTTCTGCGATTCGACGTTTGCTTGGGGCGCCGGATACCACCACGGCGACTGCCCAGGTTATCAGTCGGTTACGTTTTCTCCCAAAACGGGAACCCGTGGCCTGCCATAACGTCAATTTGAGGCAGCATCTAACACCGTGAGTCTTCCGAGTCAGCTTGAGGAAACCAGGGGGAGTTTGCGCGCCGCGCGCAGCGAGCGCATTTTCGGCGGATACAACACGTCGTCGGACGTGTACGCGATGGCCTTCGACGAGATGTTCGATGCGCATGGCGCCGTGCGGGGACCCTACAAGGGCATCTACACCGAGCTCGCCCCGTCGGACGCCTCGGAGCTCAAGGCGCGCGCCGACGCCCTGGGCCGCGCGTTCATCGACCAGGGCATCACGTTCTCGCTGTCGGGCCAGGAGCGGCCTTTTCCGCTCGACCTGGTTCCCCGGGTCATCTCGGCCGCCGAATGGAGCCGGTTGGAGCGCGGCATCATCCAGCGCGTCAAGGCCCTCGAGATGTATCTCGACGACATCTACGGCGACCAGGAGATCCTCAACGACGACATCATCCCGCGCCGCCTGATCACCTCCTGCGAGCATTTCCACCGCGAGGCGATGGGCATCGTCCCGCCCAACGGCGTGCGCATCCACGTCGCCGGCATCGACCTGATTCGCGACGAGAAGGGGAATTTCCGCGTCCTCGAGGACAACCTGCGTTCGCCCTCCGGGGTGTCGTACGTCATGGAGAACCGGCGGACCATGGCGCGGGTCTTTCCGAATCTGTTCGCCACCCACCGGGTGCGTGCGGTCGACGACTACGCGTCCCACCTGCTGCGGGCCCTGCGCAATTCCGCGGCCACCAACGAGGCCGACCCCACGGTGGTGGTGCTGACCCCCGGTGTGTACAACTCGGCCTACTTCGAGCACTCGCTGCTGGCCCGCCAGATGGGCGTCGAGCTCGTGGAAGGTCGCGACCTGTTCTGCCGGGACAACCAGGTGTACATGCGCACGACCGAAGGGGAGGTGCAGGTCGACGTCATCTACCGGCGCATCGACGACGCCTTCCTGGACCCGCTCCAGTTCCGGGCCGACTCGGTGCTGGGCGTGGCAGGCCTGGTCAACGCCGCGCGCGCCGGCAACGTCGTCGTGTCCAGCGCCATCGGCAATGGTGTTGGCGACGACAAGCTCGTCTACACCTATGTGCCGACCATGATCGAGTACTACCTGGGTGAGAAGCCGTTGCTGGCCAACGTCGAGACCTACCGGTGCTGGCTCGACGACGAACGCGAAGAGGTGCTGGACCGGATCGACGAGTTGGTGCTCAAGCCGGTCGAAGGGTCCGGCGGGTACGGCATCGTGTTCGGGCCGGAAGCCTCCGAGAAGGAGTTGGCCACGGTCGCCAAGAAGGTTCGCGACGATCCGCGCAGCTGGATCGCCCAGCCGATGATGGAGCTGTCGACCGTGCCGACGCAGATCGGAAACACGCTCGCGCCGCGATACGTCGACCTGCGGCCTTTCGCGGTCAACGACGGCGACGACGTGTGGGTGCTGCCCGGCGGGCTGACCCGGGTCGCCCTGGTCGAGGGCTCGCGGGTGGTCAACTCCAGCCAGGGTGGCGGCTCGAAGGACACCTGGGTGCTGGCGTCGCGGACCTCGGCCGGCGACCACGAGCTCGGCGCCGCGGAAGTGGTGCGCTCGCTGCCGGAGTCGATGCCCGACCCGGAGGTGGACGGCGCGCCGCGGCTGACGCAAACCCAGTCCCTGACCACGGAATCACCCCAGGAACAGCAGCTTCAGCAACAGCAGCGGCGGAGGAGGCGCTGATGCTGGCCCGCAACGCCGAGGCGCTGTTCTGGATCGGCCGCTATGTCGAGCGCGCCGACGACACCGCCCGCATCCTCGACGTGGTGCTGCACCAGCTGCTCGAGGATTCCAGCGTCGACCCGGACCAGACGTCTCGGCTGCTGCTGCGGGTGCTCGGGATCGATCCCCCGAGCCACGACCTGGACGTGTGGTCATTGACCGACCTGGTGGCCTTCAGCACCAATGCCTCGGGCGGTTCATCGATCGTCGACGCGATCACGGCGGCGCGGGAAAATGCGAAGTCGGCACGGGAGGTCACCTCCAGCGAGATCTGGGAGTGCCTCAACGGCACCTATCATGCCCTGGCCGAACGCGAGCGCGCGGCCAAACGCCTTGGGCCCCATGAATTCCTGTCCTACATCGAGGGGCGCGCGGCGATGTTCGCCGGGCTGGCCGACTCGACGTTGTCACGCGACGACGGGTACCGCTTCATGGTGCTGGGCCGTGCGATCGAGCGGATCGACATGACGGTGCGGCTGTTGCTTTCGCGGGTGGGGGACAGCGCTTCCTCCCCGGCGTGGGTGACGTTGCTGCGCTCCGCGGGCGCGCACGACACCTACCTGCGCACCTATCGCGGCGTGCTCGACGCCAGCCGCGTGGTCGAGTTCATGCTGCTCGACCGGCTGTTCCCGCGTTCGGTGTTCTATTCGCTGCGGCTGGCCGAACACAACCTCGACGAACTGCTGCACAACCGCCAGAGCCGCATCGGGGCCACGGGGGAGGCGCAGCGGTTGCTCGGGCAGGCCCGCAGCGAGCTGGAATTCGTGCAACCCGGTGTGCTGCTGGAGTCGCTGGAGAGCCGCTTGGCCGGACTGCAGCGAACGTGTCGCGACGTCGGAGAAGCGTTGTCCGTGCAGTACTTTCACGTCACTCCGTGGGTGGCGTGGTCGGATGCCGCCGACCGCCGGCTGGTCAGCAGGCAGGGGGACGCCTGATGTGGCGGCTGCGGGTGGTGCACACCACCGGATACGCCTACCAGTCGGCGGTGACCGCCTCCTACAACGAGGCGCGGCTGACCCCGCGGTCGAACACCAGGCAGAACGTCATCCTCAATCGCGTCGAGACGATCCCGGCCACCCGGTCCTACCGCTACATCGACTATTGGGGCACCGCGGTGACGGCGTTCGATCTGCACGCGCCGCACACCGATCTCACCGTGACGTCGTCCTCGGTGGTCGAGACCGAGCAGCCGGAACCGGCGGTGACCGACGTCGGCTGGGACGATCTGCGATCCGCGGCGGTGATCGATCGGTTCGACGAGTTGCTGCGCCCCACCGCGCACACCCCGGCGAGCAAAAAGGTTGTCTCCATAGCCAAGAAGATCGCCAAGGCGCACCAGCCCGCCGAGGCCGTCGCCGCCGCGGCGCACTGGGTGCGCGGCGAGCTGGACTACTTGCCGGGCACCACCAGCGTGCACTCGTCGGGGCTGGACGCGTTGAACGCGGGCAAGGGTGTGTGTCAGGACTTCGTACACCTTTCGCTGATGTTGTTGCGCGCCATGGGGATTCCGGCGCATTACGTGTCGGGTTATCTGCATCCCAAGCGCCACGCCGTCGTCGGGGACACGGTGGACGGGCGCAGCCACGCCTGGATTCAGGCGTGGACCGGGGGGTGGTGGAGCTACGACCCGACCAACGAGACCGAGATCTCCGAGCAGTACGTCAGCGTGGGCGCCGGCCGCGACTACACCGACGTTCCACCCCTGAAGGGCATCTACTCCGGAGAGGGTGCGACCGATCTCGACGTCGTCGTGGAGGTCACCCGGCTGGCTTAGCCGTCCGGGCATAGCGTGCACGCATGGACTACAGCGGGCGCCGGCCCGCCGGCTTCTCGTTGCCGCTGCTTTCGACGCTGTGCGTGACGCTGCTCTTCGGCGGGATCGCCGTCGGCGTCGGCCTGGGCGGCGTGATGCCGTTGCCGTATGGGCCGGCGGCCGCGGTCGTGGCCTACGTCCGCGCGCAGCCGGTCGCCGGGCGCGTCGTCGCGGTTGCGACGTTCGCGTCGTCGGTCCCCCTGGCCGTCTACGCCGCGACGGTGGGCGTGCGGCTGCGGCGCCTCGGGGCGGGCGGGCCGGGAGCCGCGATCGCGCTGACGGGGGGCATCTTGGCGGCCGGCGCGCTGGGGCTGTGCGGATTGTTGGCCTGGCCGCTGTCGCAGCCCGGAGTCGCCGCGGACGCGCCGTTGGTCCGGGTCCTGTACTTGCTGGTGTTCCTCGTCGGCGGCCCGGGGCATATCGTCGCCCTGGGTCTGCTGGTGGCCGCGATGGCGGCAACCTCGCTGAACCTGGGGGTGCTCCCGAGGCCGGTCGCCTGGGCCGGCCTGGTAACCGCCGCCCTCGCCGAAGCGGCGCTCGGGGTGATGATCTGGCCGGATCTGGGCGTGATCCTGCCAATCGCGCGGGTGCTGGCGCTGTCTTGGCTGGTGCTGGCCGGGGCGCTGCTGCCGTTGCGGCGCAATGACATTCGGGAATGAGGAGTTACGGGGAGTCGATCTCGACGCGATGCAGGTCGTCGCCGAGCTCGATCCGCCCGCCGAACCGCGATGCCGCCAGCGCCCGCCACTGTTCTTCTTGGCCCGGCACCAGCGCCGGCACGTAGTGCGTCATGACGAGGGTGCCGACCCCCGCGCGTGCGGCGGTTTCCGCCGCCTCTTCTACGGACGAGTGGTAGTCGCAGATGTCCTGCAGCCGTTGTTGCGGGATGTTGGCGACGATGTCCTTGCGGATCACGGTGTGCACCAGCGCGCCGGCTCCCGCGGCCAGCTCGTCGAGGCCCGCGCAGGGGACCGTGTCCCCGGCGAGCACCACCGACGCCGTCCCGTAGTCGACGCGAAACCCGATCGTTGGCGCCACCGGCCGGTGATCGGTCGGCGCGACGCGGATCGACACGCCATCGCGGTCCCACACCGCCCCGCCGGTGCATTCGTGGACCTCGACCGCCGGCGGGGCGTTCAGGTCGGCGTGGTGGGCGAGCCGGTACTCGATGTCGTGGCGGAACGCGTGCAGCGTGGCCTCGACCGTCTCCGCTATCCCGGGCGGCCCGATGATCGGCAGCGGCGCCGGATCGGGCGCGAAGGTGCTGATCCAGCGGGTGATCAGGAGATCACCGAGGTCTCCGATGTGGTCGCTGTGCAGATGGGTGATCAGCAGCGCCGACAATCCCGCCGCGCCCACGCCGACCGCCGCCGCGCGCTGCAACACACCGCGGCCGCAGTCCACCAGAAATACCTGCCCGCCGGCCCGCACCAGAGTCGACGGCCCGGCGCGGTTTGGGTCGGGGATCGGGCTTCCGGTCCCGAGCAGCGTGATCTCGATCATGGCCCTTATCTTGCAAGCCCCAGCCCCGCGCAGGTGGGCCAATCGCTCGATCAGACCCGGCGCGGCGGCGCGGGCCGGTTTCGAACGCCGACGTCAGGGTATGGACACGGATCGGCTACCGGTTCTCGCCATGGCTTTTGCGCCGCGCGAGTTAGCCGTAGCCTGGTGTGAAGCCGATCACAACCAGCTGGAGGCCTTGATGCGGATTGCAGACGTCTTGCGGAACAAGGGCGCGGCGGTGGTGACCATCAATCCCGAGGCGACGGTCAAAGAGCTGCTCGCGGGCCTCGCCGAGCAGAACATCGGCGCCATGGTGGTGGTAGGCGACGAGGGCGTCGTCGGCATCGTCTCCGAGCGCGACGTCGTGCGTCAGCTGCACACCCATGGCGCCAGCGTGCTGTCACGCCCGATCTCGAAGATCATGACCGCTACCGTCGCGACCTGCACAAAGGCCGACACGGTGGATTCGCTGAGCGTGCTGATGACCAAGAACCGGGTGCGTCACGTCCCGGTGCTCGACGGCAAGAAGCTGATCGGCATCGTCAGCATCGGCGACGTGGTGAAGACCCGGATGGAAGAACTCGAGGCCGAGCACCAGCAGCTGCAGTCCTACATCACGCAGGGCTGAGCGCCGCGCGACAGGCGCCTAGCTCCACGAGTAGTCGGCGCGCAACCGCTCGGCCACCAGGTCGAAGATCTCCCGATCCAGAATCGCGCCCTCGCGGCGAATGCTTTCCTCCGGCACGTCGAGCACCCGGTCCAGCCTGACCCAGCTGGGCCTGCCCTCGTAGTCCCACGCCCCGGAGCCGATCCGGACCCAGTCCCGGTCCTCGGCGTGGCGCTCCTGGCTGGACAGCATCAACCCCAGCAACACCCGACGGTCCCGCCCCACGACGAGCACCGGCCGGTCCTTGCCGCGGGTCGGATCGTCTTCGTAGACGACCCACGTCCACACGATCTCGCCGGGATCGGCTCGACCGTCGAGGTCCGGGGCGTAGACCAGCTTGCGCGCCCGCTGGCCGGTGGGGAAGCTCGTGCTGGTCACCGGGCGGCCCGCGGTGACGGCCGGCGGTTGCGGCGCGGCGGCCGCGATGACGTTCGCGGTGATCTTGACGGCCTGCTGCAGTTCTCGCAGCACCGTCTGCGAGTTCTGCACGTGCCGGGCCAGCCGCGGGGCCCGATCGAAGACCAGGTTCTCGGCAAACCGCTGGAACGTCTTCCACTGGGATTTGCGGGCAGACGCCATATTCGCAGCATAGACGCGCGCGTGCGGGTGCGATTGTGTCCAAGTAGGTCTCGGGCACCCCGCCTAGATACCCTGGACATACCAACTGAGCCGGCGTTCACGCCGCCGCGAGCATGTCCAGACCAGGAGATTCCCATCAGCAGTTTCGCCGACAAGACCTTCACCGCGCCGGCGCAGATTCGGAACTTCTGCATCATCGCCCACATCGATCACGGCAAGTCCACGCTGGCGGACCGGATGCTCCAGCTCACCGGCGTCGTCGACGAGCGATCGATGCGCGCGCAGTACCTGGACCGGATGGACATCGAGCGCGAGCGCGGGATCACCATCAAGGCGCAGAACGTG
>NZ_LZJJ01000529.1:0-1728 GCF_001667625.1 Mycobacterium sp. E1715 | reverse complement strand
TTCCCCCATGATGTTCTCGGTCATCCGCGTCCGTGCGATGGGGGCGACGGCGTTGATGGCGATGCCGTTGCGGGCACCTTCGATGGCGAGAACGTGCATCATGCCGATGAGGCCCATCTTGGCCGCGCCGTAGTTGGCTTGACCGAAGTTCCCGAAAAGTCCGGTGCCGGAAGTGGTCTGAACGATCCGTCCGTAATTCTGTGCCCGCATGATCGGCCACACGGCCCGCGTCACGTTGAATGCGCCGGCGAGGTGTACCGATATGACCGCATCAACCTGCTCGGCGGTCATGTTCTTGAAAGCCGCGTCGCGCAGAATCCCCGCGTTGTTCACCAGAATATCGACCCGGCCGAAGGCGTCCATGGCCGTTGCCACGATCGCGGCGCCGCCGTCCTCGGTGGCCACCGAGGCCCCGTTGGCGACCGCGGTGCCGCCCGCGGCTGTGATCTCGTCGACCACGGCCTGGGCCGCCGACGTCGACGCGCCGCTGCCGTCCACGGCGCTGCCCAGGTCGTTGACCACGACGCGGGCACCGCGCCGTGCGAGCTCGAGGGCGTGACAGCGGCCAAGCGCTCACCGGCACCGAGTTCGATCCAACGGCACAGCCCGGATAATTCCGGCTCGGAGACCGCCGTCCAGTTCGGCGCCGCGCCGAGCCGCGCCCGGGTGCGGGTGAGAATGTCGGCGACGTGTTTGGCCCCGGCACTACGCGGCACGAGCAGCACCATCGCATCCGCCCGCAACGCCGCGTGGATCGCGACCACCGAGTCAACGTCGTTGCCGACCACCAAGACGATCGCGCTGCCCGGCACGACACCGGCGTCTGCCATGGCCACGGCGGCCGAATCGATGCGCTCGTCCAGCTCGCCGTAGGTGAGTTCGGCGCCTCGGTCCACCACCGCTGGACGGCCGGGATGCCGGGCGGCTGCGGAGCGCACCATGTCGAACGGTTCCCCGGTCCACAGGCCGGCGGCGCGGTACCGGGGCCGCAGCGCCTCGGCGCGCCGACGCGCATGCGGCAGCAGTTCAGTCGGGCCGCCCATGGATGTCCCCTCCAATGCAAATTACTGCTCTCGATTGAGTAAATGTAACCTCTCACCTATGCAGTCAATGACTTTCGATAACCAGGTGGCCATCGTCACCGGCGCCGGTGGCGGGCTTGGCCGCTGTCACGCCCTCGAGCTCGCACGGCGCGGTGCCCGCGTCGTGGTCAACGACCTGGGCAGCGCCGTGGACGGCAGCGGCGCGTCGACGTCGGCGGCCCAGGCCGTGGTCGACGAGATCACAGCCGCGGGCGGCACCGCGGTCGCCAACGGGGCCTCGGTGGCCACCGAGGACGGCGGCGCCGCGATCGTGGCAACGGCCATGGACGCCTTCGGCCGGGTCGATATTCTGGTGAACAACGCGGGGATTCTGCGCGACGCGGCTTTCAAGAACATGACCGCCGAGCAGGTTGATGCGGTCATATCGGTACACCTCGCCGGCGCATTCAACGTGACGCGGGCCGTGTGGCCGATCATGCGGGCACAGAATTACGGACGGATCGTTCAGACCACTTCCGGCACCGGACTTTTCGGGAACTTCGGTCAAGCCAACTACGGCGCGGCCAAGATGGGCCTCATCGGCATGATGCACGTTCTCGCCATCGAAGGTGCCCGCAACGGCATCGCCATCAACGCCGTCGCCCCCATCGCACGGACGCGGATGACCGAGAACATCATGGGGGAA
>NZ_LZJJ01000528.1:0-5324 GCF_001667625.1 Mycobacterium sp. E1715 | reverse complement strand
GACAACTGGATCGGCGTGGGCAAGAAGGAGCTGCAAAAGGACCCGATCATGGGCACGCTCGGCAGGCTGCTCGACGGGGTGTTCATCGACCGGGACGACCCCGCCGCGGCCATGGAGACGATGCACGAGGTCGAAGACCGCGCCAGGAAAGGGCTTTCGATCGTGATCGCCCCGGAAGGCACCCGGGTCGACACCACCGAGGTCGGGCCGTTCAAGAAGGGGCCGTTCCGCCTCGCCATGGCGGCCGGGATCCCGATCGTCCCGATCGTGATCCGCAACGCGGAGCTGGTCGCCGCCAGGAACTCCACGGTCATCAACCCCGGCACGGTCGACGTCGCGGTGTTCCCGCCGATCTCGGTGCAGGACTGGACCGTCGAGAATCTGCCGGAGCGCATCGCCGAGGTCCGGCAGCTGTATTTGGACACGCTGGCCAATTGGCCGATCGACGAGCTGCCCGAGGTCGACCTGCACGCGGAGAAGAAGTCGTCTGCAAAGACCACGGCGCCCGCGAAAAAGACTGCGGCTAAGGCCGGTTCGAAGTCACCGGCAAGAAAAGCGCCGGCGAAGAAGGCCGCCTCGAAATCCAAGCCGGCCAAGGCGGATCCCCACGAGTCTCAGGCCGTCCTCAAAGACGGTGAGGCGCAACGGCCCGCCCAGGCGGCCGCCGGTGCCGAGCCGCCGGAATCCCCGCCCGAAGGGCGGCCGTGACCGAACCGGCCGCGGATACCACCGCGGTGCTCACCGGCCAAGACTCGCTGGTATTGGCGTCCATGGCGTCGCCGGTGGAGAGGGAACTGGTGACGGCCTGGATGGCGCAACAGCGCGCCGACCGGCCCGAGGCGAGATTCGACGTCCTGGAGCTGCCGCCGCCCAACGCGCCGGCCGGCGCGCTCGCCGCGCTGATCGAGCAGCTCGAGGCTGCCAACGACGCCAACGACGACCGTGCGGTCGTGCCGGTGCGGGTGTTCTGGTTGCCGCCGCCCAATCGCGGCAGGATCGCGAAGCTGGCCGGCCTGCTGCCCGGCCGGGACCCCTACCATCCCAACGAGCGTCAGCAACTGCAGATCATGGGCAACGCGCCCCAGCGGGCGCGAGTGGTGGCAGGCGAACCGGCCAAAGTCTCCGAACTGCGCCAGCAGTGGCGCGAGATCACCGTCGGGGAGAACTCGTGCGACTTCGCCCGGTTCGTCATCCGCCGCGCTCTGCTTGCGCTGGAACGCGTCGAGTACCGAATCCTGGGGCCGCAGTACAAATCTCCGCGACTGGTGAAGCCGGAGATCTTGGAGTCCAGCCGATTTCGAGCCGGGCTGAAGACGATCCCCGGCGCCACCGTCGACGAAGCGGGCGAGATGCTCGACGAACTCGCCACCGGCTGGAGCCGGGTGTCGGTCGACCTGGTCGGCGTCCTGGGGAGGGCGCTCAGCCGCGGATTCGACCCCGAGATCGACTACGACGGCTACCAGGTCGCCGCGATGCGCGCCGCCCTGGAAACCCACCCCGCAGTGCTGTTGTTCTCGCACCGCTCCTACATCGACGGCGCGGTGGTGCCGGTGGCGATGCAGGAGAACCGGCTTCCGCCCGTGCACGTGTTCGCCGGCATCAACTTGTCATTCGGTGCGATGGGGCCGCTGTTGCGCCGGTCCGGCGTCATCTTCATCCGCCGCAACATCGGCGACAACCCGCTCTACAAGTACGTGCTGCGCGAATACGTCGGTTACATCGTCGAAAAGCGGTTCAACCTGAGTTGGTCCATCGAGGGCACGCGGTCGCGCACCGGCAAGATGCTGCCCCCGAAGCTGGGCCTGCTCGCCTACGTCGCCGACGCCTACCTGGATGGGCGCAGCGAAGACATCCTGCTGCAGCCGGTGTCCATCAGCTTCGATCAGCTGCACGAGACCGCCGAGTATGCGGCCTACGCCCGGGGCGGCGAGAAGACGCCCGAAGGCGTGGGCTGGCTCTACAACTTCATCCGCGCGCAGGGCGAACGCAACTACGGCAAGATCTACGTCCGCTTCCCCGAAGCCGTTTCGATGCGCCAGTACCTGGGCCCGACGCACGGCCCGCTGGTCCAGGACCAGGACGCCAAACGACTTGCGCTGCAGAAGATGTCGTTCGAGGTCGCGTGGCGGATATTGCAGGCGACGCCGGTGACGGCCACCGGCCTGGTATGCGCGCTGCTGCTGACCACCCGCGGCGCGGCGTTGACGCTCGGTCAGCTGCACCACACCCTGCAGGATTCGCTGGACTACCTGGAACGCAAGCAAAACCCGATGTCGACGAGCGCGTTGCGGCTGCGCTCGCGCGACGGCGTGCGCGCGGTGGTCGACGCGTTGTCCAACGGGCACCCGATCACCCGGGTCGACGGTGGACGGGAGCCGGTGTGGCGCATCGCCCCCGACGAGCAGCACGCGGCCGCGTTCTACCGCAACTCGCTGATCCACGCGTTCCTGGAGACCTCGATCGTCGAGCTCGCGCTGGCGCATGCGCGGCACGTCGAGGGTGACCGCATGCGGGCCTTCTGGGATCAGGCGATGCGGCTGCGCGACCTGTTGAAGTTCGACTTCTACTTCGCGGACTCGGCGGCGTTTCGGGAAAACATCGCCGAAGAGATGGCCTGGCACGACGATTGGGAAGGCCATGTCACCGCGGGCGGCGAAGAGATCGACGCGCTGTTGTTCTCCAAGCGGCCGTTGATGGCTGACGCGATGCTGCGGGTGTTCTTCGAGGCCTATGAGATCGTCGCCGACGTGCTGCGCGACGCGCCGGCCGACGTCGGCCAGAAGGAGTTGACGGAGTCGGCACTGGGCGTGGGGCGCCAGTATGTGGCGCAGACGCGGGTGCGCAGCAGCGAATCGGTGTCGACGTTGCTGTTCGCCACCGCGTATCAGGTCGTCGCCGACCAGGATCTGGTCGCGCCGGGCCCGGACCTCGCCGAGCGCCGGGGCGCGTTCCGGGAGGAACTGAGGGGCATCCTGCGGGACTCCGATTACATCGGGCGGATCGCGCGTAATCAGTTCGTCGCCCGCGAGGCCAAGGCCCGCGAGGAGCGCCTGGCTCGGTAGTCGCGGATCCGCGCCCATACCCTGGTTGTATGACGGTCGACCGGTCCGTGACCGCACCACGCGCGCTGGTGTGGCCGCTGCTGATCGGCGTCGCGTTGCTGGCGGGATGCACGGCGGCCGGTATCGGGGCGCTGTCGCTGGCCGACGCGCTGACCGCCACCGGGTTGCCGGACCCGGGCCCGACGACCACGTTGGGGCTGCCGTTCGTCCGGGCCGCGGGGGAGATCGCCGCGGTGCTGGCCGTGGGGTCCTTTCTGTTCGCGGCTTTCCTGGCGCCACCGCAACGCAGCGGCGTCCTGGACGCCGACGGGTACCGGGCGCTTCGGCTGGGCACGGTGGCGTCCGGGGTCTGGGCGGTGTGCGCGGCGCTGCTGGTGCCGCTGACCATCTCCGACGTGTCGGGGCGCCCGTTGGTCGCGCTGCTCGACCCGGCACGGATCTGGTCGGTGGCCGGGCTGGTCACCACCGCCTCCGCGTGGCGCTGGACCGCGGCGCTGGCGGCGCTGGTGATGCTGGCGAGCCTGGCGGTGCTGCGCTGGTCGTGGACGCCGCTGCTGTTCGCCGGCTCGTTGCTGACCCTGCTGCCCCTGGGACTGACGGGCCACTCGTCGGCCGGCGGCTCACACGACCTGGCCACCAACAGCCTGCTCATCCACCTCGTGGCCGCCGGCATCTGGGCTGGTGGACTGCTCGCGTTGGCCGCCTACGGGCTGCGCGGCGGGGGACACGTCGCGCTGGCGGCCCGGCGGTTCTCCGCGATCGCGCTCTGGTGCTGGGTCGCGATGGCGCTCAGCGGTGTGGTGAACGCGGTGGTGCGCGTGCCGCTCGGCGACCTGGTGACCACCGAATACGGCCGGTTAGTGATCGCCAAGTTCCTCGCGCTGTGCGCGCTCGGGGTCATCGGCTGGCGCCAGCGGCGCATCGCCGTCGCGCGGCTGCAAGCCGAACCGGCCGACTCCGGCGGCCGCCGCGCCCTGCTCCGGCTGGCGCTCGCCGAGGCCGCGGTCTTCGGCCTCACCTTCGGCGTCGCCGTCGGGCTGGGGCGCACCCCGCCACCGCCTCCACCGAGCCGGCTGCCCTCGATTCCCGAAGCCGAGATCGGGTACGACTTCAACGGACCGCCCACCGCGGTGCGCATCCTGTTCGACTGGCGATTCGACCTGATCTTCGGCAGCGCCGCGATCGTCTTCGCCGCGCTCTACGTGGCCGCGGTGGTGCGTCTGCGCCGCCGCGGCGACGCCTGGCCGCCGGGCCGGACGGCGTCCTGGCTGCTGGGCTGCCTGGCGTTGCTGTTCGTCACCTCGTCGGGCGTCGGCCGCTACATGCCGGCGATGTTCAGCGTCCACATGGTCGCCCACATGGGCCTGTCGATGCTGGTGCCGATCCTGCTGGTGCTCGGCGCCCCGGTGAGCCTGGCCCTGCGCGCGTTGCCCGCCGCCGGCCGCGACGAACCGCCCGGTATGCGGGAATGGCTGCTGGCCGCGCTGCACAGCCGCCTATCGCGGTTCCTCACCAACCCGGTCGTCGCCACCGTGCTCTTCGTCGCCGGCTTCTACGGGTTGTACCTGTCGAACTTGTTCGACATCGCCGTCGGCAGTCACGCGGGCCATCTCGCGATGAACGTCCACTTTCTGCTCAGCGGCTACCTCTTCTACTGGATCGTCATCGGCGTCGACCCCACCCCGCGACCGATCCCGCCGCTGGCCAAGGTGGGCGTGGTGTTCGCCTCGCTGCCGCTGCACGCGTTCTTCGGGGTGGTGCTGATGGGCACCCGCAGGGTGCTCGGCGCCGACTATTACCGCTCGCTCGGTTTGAGCTGGCACACCGACCTGCTGGGGGACCAGCGGCTGGGCGGCGGCATTGCCTGGGCGGCCGGCGAACTGCCCCTGGTGATCGTGATGCTCGCGCTCCTGGTGCAGTGGGCCCGCAGCGACGACCGCACCGCCCGGCGGCTCGACCGCGCCGCCGACCGTGACGACGACGCAGAGCTGGTCGCCTACAACGCGATGCTGGCCGAGCTGGCGCGCCGTGACACGCCGGGACATGCAAAGCCGCGCTGACAGCGTACGAATTCGTCTATCCAGCAACCTGTTTCGGGGCTCAACGTCGGGCTAGTTGTTGGATGGTGGTGGTTGTGGTTGGAAGGGTTGGTACCACCACCAGTCGGCGCGCTCGCCGGTGGGTCCCGGGCAGGGGGCGACCGGGGGTGGGGTCGACGCCGATGACGATCCAGTAGAAGAGGTAGCCGCTGAGCAGAAAGTG
>NZ_LZJJ01000527.1:0-8895 GCF_001667625.1 Mycobacterium sp. E1715 | reverse complement strand
ACGATGCGCGCCGGCGGCGGGCCGTCGCCGCCGCCCATCACCGAGCCCACCGTCGCGATCGCCTGCAGGGCGGTGAAGATGGCCTCGCCGGTGGCCGTGCTGTCGGCGAAGTCGAGCTTCTTGAGCGCGTCGATCGTCGCCTTCACCGCCTCGCGGTTGGTGGTCGGGGAGACCAGCAGCGACGCGTTGGCCGCGAATTCCACCAGCCCCAGGTTGATGGCCGGCGTGAGCTGACTGGCGAACTGGCCGGCCGCCTCCTCGGCGGCCTTGAGCCGGTTCGGCGGGACGTCGGTCGCCCGCATCGACTGCGACATGTCGATGACCAGCACGACGACAGCCCGGTTGCGGGGGATACGCATGTCGTGGGTGGGGGTGGCCAGCGCGATGGTCAACAGGATCAGGCTGAGCAGCGCCACCGCGATCGGAAGGTGCCGCCTCGGCGACTGCGGCACGGCCTCCTCGGTGAACCGGCGCAGCCGGCGCCGGCGGCGGGCCTGGACCAGGATGTAGACCGCCAACAAGCCCAGCGGCAGCAAACCGAACACGAGCATGCCCGGGCGCTGAAAGCCGTACAGGGGCAACGGGCCTATCCCGGGAAGCGACACCCGCCAGTAAAGAGGAGACTTCCGGGCCCGTCAAACGGGGGCTACTCCCTGCGCAGCCGCCCGTCGACGAACTGCTCCAGGTTCTCCCACTCCCGCACCGCCGCCGCGTATGGCGCCGACGGCTTGCCGACCGAGCCGGGCTCGAGCACGTAGGCCACCAGCTTGCCCAGCGGGCGCCCCGTCTCGAGCGCCTTATCGACCGTGCCCTCCTCCGAGTAGTCGCCGATGTCGCGGAGCAGCTCGACGGCCAGGTCCAGCTGGTCGCGGTCCACGGCGTCCGGCCCGTCGGCGATGTCATCGGCCAGCCCGCTGAGCACGTAGATGTTGTCCTCGGTGACCTTGACCTCCAGCGAGCCGTCGGTGGCCGCGGTGCGGATGTCGTCGTAGGTGCTCAGGTCGGCAAGGTCGTGGTCGTGCTCGTCGGCGAGGTAGCGGGCCAGCGCCCGCTCGGAGGTGAACACGCTGATGCGCCCGTTGCGGCCCAGGAAGATCGGGCGGTCGTCCAGGTAGCACCGCAGCGTGTAGAAGGTGCCCGAACTCGTCATGATCCGAATCGGGTCGATGCCCACCTGCTGCCAGAAATCCTCGTCGCTGCCCAGGATCACGGTGTCGCCGGCCGCGCGGGGCTCCTCGTCGGCCTCGACGTCATCCTCCAGGGCCTCCTCGGCCTCGTCGGCCTCGTCCGCGGCCTCCTCCGCCTCCGCGCCGGCCTCGGTGTCTTCGGCCTCGTCTTCCTCCGGCTCCTCGGCCAGCTCGTCGGCCGCCTTGGCCGACAGCTTCTCGTCCACCTCGGGGGTGGTCACGATGCCCTCGATCGCGCCCAGCACGTCGTCCCAGCCCCGGCCGATAATCTCGCCGATCGCGTTCCAGCGTTTGAGGCCGGCCTTGCCCGCGAAGTGGTCGATCCCGCCCGACACGGTGCCCAGCGTCGGGTTGCCGTTGAAGAATTTCGACACCGCCGGGAGCTCGCACACCGACCCGATGGACGAGACGAGCGACAGCGTGCGGGCCAGCCCGGTCACCGAGTCCTCGGTGGGCTTCTCCGACACCAGCTCCTCGACCGCGACCAGATCGAATTGCTTGTCCCCGGCCGGCGCGAACTTGTGCGCGTGCGCCGATGTCAGGTCCTTCCACGCCGGGTGATCGACCAGGTCGTTGTCGGTGTCGGAGCGCACGAACGCGACCAGGTCGGCGACGCTTTCGAAGACGTACAGGTCCTCGTCCTTGCCGAGGAAGGCCTCCCACTCGTCGCCGGCGTCGCGCCAGCGGGGCGCCCACATGGTGTAGCGGTCGCCGTCGGACAGGCTCAGGCGGATGGGCACGAGGTCAGCAGCCATGCGGCACACAATAGCGACGGCGGCCGAAGACGCGGGCCATCGGGCCATCGGGTTCTAGCCCCAGATATCGGCGATCGGCGGCGCGCCGGCCGCGTATCCGGTCTTGGGCAGCCCGTACATCTGCTCGATCGTGGAGAGCAGGTTGTAGTGGTTGATCCGCTCGGCGTAGTTGCCGGGGACCACGTGCGCGCCGTAGAAGATGGTCGGGATCTGGTTGCGGCTGGAATTGTCGTCCTCGTCCCACGTCACGATCAGCAGGCTGTTGTTGGCCACCGCCCAGTTGGCGTAACCCGACAGCTCGCGGTTGAGCCAGGTGTCGGCCTGCGCGATCGACCCGTCGTGCATGTTGTCGTCGTTGTTGGGGATGACGAACGACACGGTGGGCAGGCTCGCGTAATTGCCCATCGGGAACGCGGAGAACGGCAGGGAGTTCGCCGGCGGCACGTTGGTGAAATTGGCCCAGGGCACGTGCTTGCGCGCGTACTTGCCTGCGGTGCAGGCCGGCGAGCCGACCGCGGGCAGGCCTTCGGCGAAACCGGCGAACGTGTAGCCCGCGGCGAGCAATTCCGAACCCAGGTTGGGGGCGTCGCCCGCGTTGACCGGGCACCGGTCGCTGGTAACGCCGAAGGTGCTGCCGGCGAACATCGCCAGGTAATTCGGCTCGCTGGGGTGGGTTTCGGCGAACGACTGCACCATGTTGGCGCCGCTGGCGGCCAGGGCGGTGATGAAGGGCGCCGACTTGTTGCCGATGATGTTGGCTTCGGAGCGGTTCTCCTCCACCACGATCACGATGTGCGCGGGCTGCGGAATCGCCGCCGCCACAAGGCCGATGCGCGCGCTCAGCGGGCCGGCCGCGAGCCCCACCAGCGCGACCGCGCAGAGCAGGTGCAGGATGCGAAATGCCCTGCCGGTCAACCCCGTTGAACCCCTCATTCCGCCCGGCATCACGGGAGCATAGGGTGACGCGAGCCACGGGCCGCGCCGACGCGGCCGGTTTCGGCGGGGCGTTTAACGAAAAGCGGCCGGATTGTTATATAGGGTCGAACACCGTGGAGGTGCGCGTTGTCGATCACCCGCTGGCGGTCGCCCGGCTGACGACGATGCGCGACGAACGCACCGCCGACGACGGCTTCCGGGCGGCGCTGCGCGACGTGACCGCGATGCTGGTCTACGAGGCCACCCGGGACGCGCCCCGCGAGACCTTCGGAATCCGCACACCGGTGGGCGAAACGCTGGGGGTGCGGCTGGCCAAGCCGCCCCTGCTGGTGCCGGTGCTGCGGGCCGGACTGGGCATGGTCGACCAGGCGCTCGCGCTGTTGCCGCAAGCCCGGGTCGGATTCGTCGGCGTGGCCCGTAACGAGGAAACCCACCGGCCCACAGGTTATTTCGAGTCGCTGCCCGACGAGCTGGCCGGCCTGCCGGTGCTGGTGCTCGACCCGATGCTGGCCACCGGTGGGTCGCTGAAGTACACCGTCGGCCTGCTGCTCGAGCGCGGCGCCACCGACATCACGGTGCTGTGCGCGGTGGCCGCCCCGGAAGGCGTTGCCGCGCTTGGGGAAACGGTGCCCACGGCCCGGCTTTTCACCGTGGCCGTCGATGACGGGCTCAACGAGAACGCCTACATCGTCCCCGGCCTCGGCGATGCCGGGGACCGCCAGTATGGTCCTCGCTAGCTGCTAGAAGCTTCGCGCCACCGACATCAGCTCGTCGCGCAACGCGCCGGCGCGCCGGCGGGCGTCGTCCAGGCCGCCGGCCACGGCGCAACGAACCTCGATGTAGCACTTCAACTTCGGCTCGGTGCCGGACGGTCGCACCACCAGTCTGACCGACGTGCCGTCGTCGCCGCCGGTGAGGATCACCGCGTCGGTGATGTCGGTGAGCGTTGCGGTGAACCCGGCCAGCGTTCCCGGTGGCGCGGCCCGCAGCCGACGCATCAACTCGCCCGCCTCGGCGGTGCCGTCGACACGGCGGGACACCGCGGCGACGTCGTGCACGCCGTACCGCCGGGCGAGGTCGTCGAGCGCGTCACCCACCGAACGGCCCCGGTCCTTCAGCGTGGCCACCAGGTCGCACACCAGCACGGCCGCGCTGATGCCGTCCTTGTCCCGCACGGCGTCCGGGTCGACGCAGTGCCCGATCGCCTCCTCATAGGCGTAGACCAGCGTGCCGCCGGGCACGCCCGCGTCGGCGCGCGCCAGCCACTTGAAACCGGTGAGAGTCTCGACGTGGGTGGCCCCGTAGCGGTGCGCGATCGCCGCCAGCATCCGCGACGACACCACGGAGCTGGCCACCACCGCCGCCCGGGGGTCGGTGCTCCGCGACAGGATGTAATCGCCGAGCAGCCAACCGGTTTCGTCCCCGGACAGCATCCGCCAGCCCGACGCGGTGGGGATGGCGACCGCGCACCGGTCGGCGTCGGGATCCAGCGCGATCGCGACGTCGGCCGTGACGTCGGCGGCCAGGGCGAGCAACGCGTCGGTGGCGCCGGGCTCCTCGGGGTTGGGGAAGGCGACGGTGGGGAAGTCGGGGTCCGGCGCGAACTGCGCGCCCACCGTGTGCACCCGATCGAAGCCGGCGCGCTGCAACGCCGCCACGGCCACGGCGCCACCGACCCCGTGCAGCGGCGTCAGCGCCACCCGCGCCGTCCCGGTGCCGCGCCGCACCGCCGCGGCGCGGGCGACGTAGCGCTCGACCACATCGGTGCCGGTGGGCTGCACCGGCGCCCTGGCGATTTCGTCGGCCGGGGGCGCTCCGGCCATCGCCGTCTCGATCTCGCGGTCGGTGGGGGAGACGATCTGGATGCCGCCGTCGGCGTAGACCTTGTAGCCGTTGTCGGCCGGCGGGTTGTGCGACGCGGTGATCTGGATGCCGGCGGCGGCGCCGGTGCGGCGCACCGCGAACGCGACCACCGGCGTCGGCACCGGGCCGGGTAGCAATTGAACGGAGAAGCCTTGGGCGGCAAGCACTTCGGCGGTGACGGTGGCGAAGACGGCGGAGCCGTGCCGGGAGTCGCGCCCGACGATTACCGGCGCGCCGGCCAGGCCGCGGCCGCGCAGCACCTGCGCCACCGCCCAGGTGGCACGCGACACCACCGCCACATTCATGGCGTCCGGCCCGCCGCGGACCGGACCGCGCAGGCCCGCGGTGCCGAACCTGAGCGGCCGCGCGAAACGCGCCGCCAGCTCGTCGGGCGCGCACGCGGCCAGCTCGGCGGCCGTCGCCGGGTCGGGATCGTGTGCGATCCACTCCGCCGCGGCGACCGCGAGCCGGGCGTCGCCGGAGGCCGAGGGTCGCTCGGGCGCCATCTAAAACCGGGCCACGACGTCGGCCAGCAGCGCACCCATCCGGCTCGCCGACGCGGCGCCCGCGGCGAGCACCTCGGCGTGGCTCAGCGGCTCGCCGCTGATCCCGGCGGCCAGGTTGGTCACCAGCGACACCCCCAGCACCTCGGCGCCGGCGGCCCGCGCGGCGATGGTCTCGTGCACGGTGGACATCCCGACCAGGTCGGCGCCCAGCGCCCGCAGCATGCGCACCTCGGCGGGGGTCTCGTAGTGCGGCCCCGGCAGGCCGGCGTAGACCCCCTCGGCCAGCCCGGGGTCGCCCTGGCGGGCCAGGTCCCGCAGCCGCGGCGCGTAGGCGTCGGTCAGGTCCACGAACTGCGGGCCGACCAACGGCGAGCGGGCGGTCAGGTTGAGGTGGTCGCTGATCAGCACCGGCTGGCCGACCGTCAGGTCCGGCCGCAGGCCGCCGGCGGCGTTGGTGAGCACGACGATGCGCGCCCCCGCCGCGCAGGCGGCCCGCACCGGATGCACCACGTGGCACAGGTCGTGACCCTCGTAGGCGTGCACGCGGCCAACGAGCACCAGCACCCGGCGCTCGCCGATGCGCGTCGACATCAGTTCGCCGGTGTGCCCGACCGCGGTCGGCGGCGCGAACCCGGGCACGTCGGCCTGGGGCAGCACCGCGGTCGGCGAGCCCAGGGCGGCGACCGCCGGGCGCCATCCCGATCCGAGTACGACGGCCACGTCGTGCTCGGGGACTCCGGTGCGCTCCGCGATGACCTCCGCCGCCAATCGCGCCAGTTCGGTGGGGTCGGAAGCGGGGTCGCTCACAGTCGGGGAGCTTAGCGCCGCGACGGCCCGCGCCGGCATATGTGAAAATCTGCCGCATGAAACTTCCTAGGTGGCAGGTGGTCGGCCTGGCCGTCGCCGTTGCGGTGTCACTGTTTTCGATTGCGAGCGGCCGGCCGCCGGTGGCGCGGGCCGACGGATGCCCCGATGTCCAACTCATCTTCGCCCGCGGCACCGCCGAGCCGCCGGGCCTCGGGGTGGCCGGAGATGCGCTGCTCGACGCCCTGCGGCCCGCCCTCGGCTCGCGCAGCGTCGACGCCTACCCGGTGAACTACCCGGCCAGCTACAACTTCCTGCAGACCGCCGACGGCGCCAACGACGCGCGCGACCACATCGCGCAGATGGTCGACCAGTGCCCCGGGACGCGGCTGGTGCTCGGCGGCTTCTCGCAGGGCGCCGCCGCGGTGTCGATGCTGGCCGGGGTGCCGCCGCTGGGCGAGCGGATCGGCAACTTCGGATCGGCCCCCGCGCTGGATCCCGGCCTGGCCAACAAGGTGGCGGCGGTCGCGGTGTTCGGCAACCCCGGAAACCGCTTCAACACGCCCTTGTCGACGACGGGTCTGTTCGCCGGCCGCGCCATCGACATCTGCAGCCCCGGTGACCCGGTGTGCGTGGTCGGCGGCCGCGACCGGGATGCGCACCACGATTACGGGGTGCCGCCGTACCCCGGGCAGGCGGCGGGATTCATCGCCGGGCTGGTGTAGGCCCGGGGCCTAAGGTCGCGGTGGGATACTGCGAGGATGCCCACCGCATTGGACGACCCGTCAAACAGGGTCGAGGAAGTCGTGCGGCGACGTGGCTCCGACCTGGTTGAGCTGTCCCACGCCATCCACGCCGAGCCCGAGCTGGCGTTCGCCGAGCATCGCAGCTGCGCGAAGGCGCAGGCATTGGTCGCCGAGCGTGGTTTCGCGATCACCGCGTCGGCCGGTGGACTGGACACCGCCTTCCGCGCCGACTTCGGCAGCGGCCCACTGACCGTCGGGGTCTGCGCCGAATACGACGCACTGCCCGAGATCGGTCACGCCTGCGGCCACAACATCATCGCCGCGTCGGCCGTGGGCACCGCGCTGGCGCTGGCCGAGGTCGCCGACGAACTGGGCCTGCGGGTGGCGCTGATCGGCACCCCCGCCGAGGAGATGGGCGGCGGCAAGGCGCTGCTGCTGCGCGCCGGGGTGTTCGACGACGTCGCGGCGGCGGTGATGCTGCATCCCGGTCCCGCCGACATCGCCGCGGCCCGCTCGCTGGCGCTGTCGGAGGCGACCGTGCACTACCGTGGCAAGGAATCCCATGCCGCCGTCGCGCCGCATCTGGGGATCAACGCCGCCGACGCCGTGACCGTCGCGCAGGTGGCCGTCGGGCTGTTGCGGCAGCAACTGGCCCCGGGTCAACTGGTGCACGGGATCGTCACCGACGGCGGACAGGCGGTCAACGTCATCCCCGGGCGCGCGACGCTGGAGTACGCGATGCGGGCGTTCGAGTCGGATTCCCTGAGACAGCTGGAGGGCAGGATGTACGCGTGCTTCGCCGCGGGCGCGCTGGCCACCGGCTGCGAATACGAGATCGACAACCCGGCGCCCGCCTACGACGAACTCCGGCCCGACGAATGGCTGGCCGACGTGTTCCGCGACGAGATGTGCCGGCTCGGCCGCGAGCCGGTGGCCCGCGAGGTCGAAGCGGCGCTGCCCATGGGCAGCACCGACATGGGCAACGTGACGCACGTGCTGCCGGGGATCCATCCGATCGTCGGGCTCGACGCAGGCGGCGCCACGGTGCACCAGCGCGCCTTCGCCACCGCCGCGGCCGGCCCCAGCGGCGACCGCGCCGTCGTCGAGGGCGCAATCATGTTGGCCCGCACGGTCGTTCAGCTGGCCCAAACACCCGCCCAGCGTGACCGGGTGCTGGCCGCGCGAGAACGGCGGGCGCACCCATGAGCCTGGCCGACGCCGCCACGTCCTGGCTGGCCGCACACCACGACGACCTCGTCGAGTGGCGCAGGCACATCCACCGCTACCCCGAGCTGGGCCGCCAGGAGTACGCCACCACCCAGTTCGTCGCCGAGCGGCTGGCCGACGCCGGGCTGAACCCCAAGGTGCTGCCGGGTGGCACCGGACTGGTCTGCGACCTGGGCCCCGAGCACGAACCGAGGATCGCCCTGCGGGCCGACATGGACGCGCTGCCCATGGCCGAGCGGACCGGCGCGCCGTACACCTCGACCATGCCCAATGTCGCGCACGCCTGCGGGCACGACGCCCACACCGCCATCCTGCTGGGCACCGCGCTGACCCTGGCGTCGGTGCCGGAGCTGCCGGTCGGCGTCCGGTTGATCTTCCAGGCCGCCGAGGAGCTGATGCCCGGCGGTGCGATCGACGCCATCGCCGCCGGCGCCATCACCGGGGTCTCGCGGATCTTCGCCCTGCACTGCGACCCGCGGCTGGAGGTCGGCAAGATCGCGGTCCGGCACGGGCCGATCACCTCGGCGGCCGACCAGATCGAGATCACGCTGCACTCGCCGGGCGGGCACACGTCGCGCCCGCACCTGACCGCCGACCTGGTCTACGGGCTGGGCACGCTGATCACCGGGCTGCCCGGTGTGCTGTCCCGCCGCATCGACCCGCGCAACGCGACCGTCCTGGTGTGGGGTGCGGTCAACGCCGGGGTGGCCGCCAACGCCATCCCGCAGTCCGGGGTGCTGGGCGGCACCGTGCGCACCGCGAGCCGGCAGACCTGGGTCGGCCTGGAGGACATCATCCGCGAGACGGTGTCGGCGCTGCTGGCGCCGCTCGGCATCGAACACACGCTGCAATACCGGAGGGGTGTGCCGCC
>NZ_LZJJ01000526.1:0-32824 GCF_001667625.1 Mycobacterium sp. E1715 | reverse complement strand
CGCACAATTCATCACGGCCGCCGCTGCGAGCCCCAATTCCCAACTGGCGGCGCCCTTCTCGCTGATGCGGCGCGCGCTGGCGTGCCAGACGAACAACGCCGGATTCGGGGCGCGCGCCTTCCGGCGCAGCGACGGCCAATGGGGAGGCGCGATGGTGGTCGCCGCCAAGAGCGCGACGCCCAACGTCGACGCCCTGGCCGGCTGCGCCAAGACCAACTGGCGGCGCGCCACGGCCGGCACCCAGACCTCGCTGTGCAACAGCGGCTGGAGCACCCCCAACACCTACGAGAGCCGCCGCGGCGAGACCTACTACGTGTTGCTGGCCGGCACCGCGGACGACTTCTGCACCGCGGTCAACGGCAAATTCAAGGACAACTCCAACGGGTGGCCGTTCTAGCCGCTTTCCGGCGGCGTCGTACGGTAAGGGGGTGAGCATGTCGCGTCATCGCGTCGTCATCATCGGAAGCGGATTCGGTGGCCTGAACGCGGCCAAGGCACTCAAGCGGGCCGACGTCGACGTCACCCTGATCTCCAAGACCACGACCCACCTCTTCCAGCCGTTGCTGTACCAGGTGGCCACCGGCATCCTGTCCGAGGGCGACGTCGCCCCGACCACCCGGCTGATCCTGCGCAGGCAGAAGAACGTCCGGGTGCTGTGGGGCGACGTCAACGCCATCGACCTGACGGCCAAGACCGTGACGTCGCACCTGATGGGCATGGAGACCGTGACGCCCTTCGACAGCCTCATCGTCGCCGCCGGCGCGCAGCAGTCCTATTTCGGCCACGACGAGTACGCCGCCTTCGCGCCCGGCATGAAGAGCGTCGACGACGCCCTCGAGCTGCGGGCCCGCATCCTCGGCGCGTTCGAGGCGGCCGAAGTCGCCACCGACCCGGCCGAGCGGCAGCGCCGCCTGACGTTCGTGGTGGTGGGCGCGGGCCCGACCGGGGTCGAGCTGGCCGGCGAGATCGTCCAGCTCGCCGAGCGCACCCTGGCCGGGGCGTTCCGGACGATCACGCCCAGCGAGTGCCGGGTCATCCTGCTCGACGCCGCGCCCGCGGTGTTGCCGCCGATGGGCGAGAACCTGGGCTTGAAGGCGAAACGGCGGCTGCAGAAGATGGACGTCGAGGTGCAGCTGAACGCCATGGTGACCTCGGTGGACTACATGGGCATCACCGTCAAGGAGAAGGACGGCGGCGAGCGGCGCATCGAATGCGCGTGCAAGGTGTGGGCCGCCGGCGTGCAGGCCAGCGAGCTGGGCAAGATGGTCGCCGAGCAGTCCGACGGGACCGAGACCGACCGCGCCGGGCGGGTGATCGTCGAGCCCGACCTCACCGTCAAGGGGCATCCCTACGTGTTCGTCATCGGCGACCTGATGTCGGTGCCCGGCGTCCCCGGGATGGCCCAGGGCGCGATCCAGGGGGCGCACTACGTCACCAAGTTGATCAAGCAGGCGGTGAAGGGCCAGGACGACCCGGCCAACCGGAAGCCGTTCAACTACTTCGACAAGGGCAGCATGGCCCTCATTTCGCGGTACAGCGCCGTCGCCAAGGTCGGAAAGCTGGAGTTCGGCGGCTTCATCGCCTGGTTGGCGTGGCTGCTGTTGCACCTGTTGTACCTGGTCGGGTTCCGCAACCGCATCGCCGCCATGTTCTCCTGGGGCATTTCCTTCCTGGGCCGCACCCGCGGCCAGATGGCCATCACCAGCCAGATGATGTACGCCCGGCCGGTGGTGGACTGGGTGGAGCGCCAGGCGCAGGAGGGCTCACTGGCGGCGGCCGAACGCATCGAAGCCGCCGAGAAGCAGGCCGGTTAGCCCTTCGACTAGCTCAAAGCCTGGTCGATGTCGGCGATCAGGTCGTCGGAGCCCTCGAGCCCGACGGAGATTCGCACCACGCCGTCGCCCAGGCCGATCGCTGCGCGCCCCTCCGGGCCCATCGCCCGGTGGGTGGTCGTGGCCGGATGTGTGACAAGGGATTTCGCGTCGCCCAGGTTGTTGGAGATGTCGATCAGCCGCAGCTTGTCCAGCACCTCGAACGCCCGCGGCTTGGCTTTGTCGTCGGGGCAGTCGAGCGCGAAGGTGATCACCGTCCCCCCACCCGACATCTGGCGCTTGGCCAGGTCGTACTGCGGGTGCGACGGCAGGAACGGGTAGCGGACCCAACTCACCGCAGGATGGGTCTCCAAAAATTCCGCGATCCGGTGCGCCGAGGAATTGCTGTGTTCCACCCGGACCGCCAGTGTCTCAAGGCCTTTCACCAGCACCCAGGCGTTGAAGGCGCTGAGCGCCGGCCCGGTGTGCCGCATCAGCTTCTGCACCGGGCCGTCGATGTACTCCTTGTCGCCCAGGATCGCGCCGCCCAGCACCCGGCCCTGACCGTCGATGTGCTTGGTGCCCGAGTACACCACCACGTCGACGCCCAGCGGAATGCCCTGCTGCAGCAGCGGAGTTGCGAAGACGTTGTCCAACACCACTTTTGCGCCCGCGGCGTGCGCGAGCTCGACCACCGCGGCGATGTCCACCAGCGACTGCATCGGGTTCGACGGCGTCTCGAAGAACACTGCCTGCGTCGGCTTCGACAGCGCCTCCTCCCACTGCGCCAGGTCGTCGCCGTCAACGAACACGGTCTCGACGCCCCAGCGCGGCAGGATCTCGTTGCACACCACGAAGCACGAGCCGAACAGGCTGCGCGACGCGACCAGCCGGTCCCCGGCGGCCAGCAGCGCGCCCAGCGACGTGAACACCGCCGCCATGCCGCTCGCGGTGGCGAACGCGGCCCGCGCGCCCTCGATCAGGCGCAACCGCTCCTCGAACATCGTCACGGTCGGGTTGCCGTACCGCGAGTAGACGAAGTGGTCCAGCTCGCCGGTGAAGGACTTCTCCGCGACGGCCGCCGAATCGTAGACATACCCGGACGTCAGGAACATCGCCTCTGCGGTCTCGTCGAACCCCGAGCGCAGCAGTCCCCCGCGTACGCCGATGGTGGCCTGGCTGACGCCGTCGGGCAGCGCCTTGGGCTCGCGGACGGAATCCCCCGACGGTGAACTCATAGCTGCTTCCAGGGCAATCCGATTGCGCGCCAACCTGATTCACCGCGAATCCCCTGGGCGTTCGGGTGGCCTTCGAACCCGTCAAGCACGTTGTAGGCCGGGGTGATGCCGGCCCGGGTGGCGACCTCGGCGGCACCGATCGAGCGGTTGCCCGAGCGACACAGGAAGACCACCGGCCGTACGGATTCGGTCTCGGGCACCCGGTCGCGCAGTTCGTCGGCGAAGTTGGCGTTGAAGGTGCCGTCGGACGTGTTCCACTCGATGAACACCACCTCGCGGCCCAGGCTGGACAGGTCGGGCACGCCGACGAGCCGCCATTCGGCGTCGGTGCGCACGTCGACCAGCACCGCGTCGGGGTTGTCGCTCAGCAGCTTCCATGCCTGCTCTGGCGTGATGTCTCCGGCGTAGGAGCCTGTGCGCTCTGTGCTCATGACCTCGGATGGTAGCGAGGTTACAACCGCGCCTCTCGCGTGACCGAGCTGTGCGGGCCCTGGTGCCGCACCGCCAGCCGGTCCGCGACGTCGCGCGCGCGGTCGCGCGCGGCCGTCACGTCCGGCGCCGTCGCCAGCGCCTGGAATGCCCGCCCGGCCAGGCGAAGGTCGCTTTCCGGCACGCCCAGCGCCCCGGCGATCGCGACGGGCGGCGCGTCGGCGCGCTCCACCCGGTGGGCCGCGCCCGGCGAAATCATGATGGTGTCAACCGGCAGCCCGAGGACGGTGCGGGCCTGCAGTTCGAACGCCGACAGCCGCTGGCTGGGCACCGTCGCCCAGGCGCTGTCGGTGGGGCGGGGCGTGACGTCGACGAAGTACACCTCGTCGCCGTTGATCATCAGCTCGACGGCGAAGACGCCGCGCCCGCCGAGCGCCTTGACGATCCGCGCGGCGATCGATTTGGCGGCGTCCATCGCGGCCGCGGTCATGCTCTGCGGTTGCCAGGACTCGAGCACGTCGGGAGTGGGCTCGGGGTGGCCGACCGGTGAGCAGAAGTCGATCCGGGGCCCCTGCGGACCGTCGCTGCGCACCGCCAGCAGGGTGACGTAGAACTCGACCTCCACGACGGTCTCGGCCAGCACCCGGTGCTGCTCGCCGTGGCCTCTCGTCGCGCGCTGCCAGGCCGGCCCGATGTCGTCGGGACCCGACGCGACCGACTGGCCCCGCCCGGCGCCCGCGAGCACCGGCTGCACCAGCAGCGGGTAACCGGCGTGCGCGCCCACCGCCTCGAGTTCGCCGGCCGAGCCGACGAACCAGAACGGCGCGGTGGGCAGCCCCAGCTCGTCGGCGGCCAGCCGACGCAGGCCCTCGCGGTCGGCGGCGAGCCGCACGGCATGCGCGCTGGGCACCAGCTGCGGGCCCTCGAGCCCCTCCAGAGCTTGGGCCGCGACGGCGTCGGTGGTCGTGACCACGAAGTCCGGCTGCAGCCCGCGAATCGCCTTGGTCAGCTCGTCTGCATCGGTCATCGCCACCACCAGCGACTGATCGGCCACCGCGTGCGCGGGGGCGTCGGCGCGCTCGTCGAGGGCGATCACCCGCGCGCCGAGGCGGCCCAGGGCGATCGCCAGTTCGCGGGCGAGCTCACCGGCGCCCACCAACGCCACCCGCGGCCGGGTGTCGGCCTTCCCCGCCGGCGGTTGCGGCGGGACGGTGAGCGCGGTCGTCTTGTCGTCGGGTCCGTCGGTCACCGCTCAAGGATAGGTGCGCGGCGGGCAACTCAAGGTTGACCGGGAAGCAGCCGCACCATCAGCCCGTTGGCCTCGGCCAGCACCGCGTCGTCACCGTCGACGAGTTCGGCGGCGACGAACGCCTTGCGGCCCTCGGTGCTCGTGACGCGGCCGCGCACAGCCAGGGGCGCATCGATCGGGGTGACCTTGCGGTAGTCGACGTGCAGGAACGCGGTGCGGCTGATCGGCCGTCCCGCGGCGTGCGACACCATGCCGAACATGTGGTCGAACAGCAGCGGCAACACACCGCCGTGCACGGCGTGGTTTCCGCCGACATGGAACCGGCTGAAGTAGCCGGTCATCTCGACGCCGTCCGGCGCGTACCTGGTCAACGTCCAGGGCGGCAACAGCAGGCTGCCCATGCCGGGCAGGTCGGGCGTGCGCCCGGCCGGTGCCTTGCCCTCGTCGGCCTGGAACGGGCCGAGCAGCTGCACCAGCGCCGCGGCGCGGTCGGCCGCGTCGTCCCACACGTCGTCACCCGGGTCGGCGGACACCGCCAGGTCCTGCAGCGCGCGCATGGCCGCGACGAACCGGCCGAAGCCCGGGCCCGGGCTGGCCGGGCCGTATTCGGGAAAGCCGCCGTGGTGTTCGTAGTCGGGGTCGAGTTCTTTCGGGTCCGGTTCCGTCACGGGCGCGCCGCCAGCACGTCGCGGCGCACGATCGTCTGTTCCCGCCCCGGCCCGACGCCGATGCACGAAACATGCGCCCCGGCAAGCTCTTCCAGCCGCAGCACGTAGTCACGCGCCTTGGCGGGCAGGTCGTCGAATTCGCGCGCGCCGGAGATGTCCTCCCACCAGCCGGGCAGTTCCTCGTAGATCGGCTCGGCGCGCGCCAGGTCGCTCTGCGTCATCGGCATGTCGTTGGTGCGATCGCCGTCGATGCGGTAACCGACGCAGATGGGGACCGTCTCCAGGCTGGAGAGCACGTCGAGCTTGGTCAGGAAGAAGTCGGTGATGCCGTTGACCCGGGTGGCGTAGCGCGCGATCACGGCGTCGAACCAGCCGCAGCGGCGGCGCCGCCCGGTGGTGACGCCGAACTCGCCGCCCGTCTTCGACAGGTATTCGCCGTTGGCGTCGAACAGCTCGGTGGGGAACGGCCCGGAACCCACCCGGGTGGTGTAGGCCTTGAGGATCCCGAGCACGGTGGTGATGCGGGTGGGACCGATGCCGGACCCGACGGCCGCGCCGCCTGCGGTCGGATTCGACGACGTCACATAGGGATACGTGCCGTGGTCGACGTCGAGCAGGGTGCCCTGGGAGCCCTCCAGCAGCACCGTCTCGCCGGTCTCGAGCGCGGTGTTGAGCAGCCGGCGGGTGTCGCGGATGCGGTGCCGGAAGCCCTCGGCCTGATGCAGCAGGGCGTCGACGACCTGGTGCGGGTCCAGCGCCTTGCGGTTGTAGATCTTGACCAGGATCTGGTTCTTCAGTTCCAGCGCGGCCTCGATCTTGTGCGTCAACTGGTCGGGGTCGAGCACGTCCGCGACGCGGATGCCCTGGCGCGCGATCTTGTCCTGGTAGCACGGCCCGATGCCGCGGCCCGTGGTGCCGATCTTCTTGTTGCCCATGTAGCGCTCGGTGACCTTGTCGATCGCGACGTGGTAGGGCAACAGCAGGTGCGCGTCGGCGGAGATCAGCAGCTTGGTGGTGTCCACCCCGCGGTCCTCGAGGCCCTTGAGCTCGTCGAGCAGTACGCCGGGGTCGACCACCACACCGTTGCCGATCACGTTGGTGACGCCGGGGGTCAGCACGCCCGAGGGGATCAGGTGCAGCGCGAAGTTCTCGCCGCTGGGCAGGACGACGGTGTGGCCGGCGTTGTTGCCCCCCTGATAGCGCACCACCCACTGCACGCGCCCACCGAGCAGGTCAGTGGCCTTACCTTTGCCCTCGTCGCCCCATTGGGCGCCGATGAGGACGATTGCCGGCATGACTTGCTCCCGCCTGCTTACTGTGGTTCTACTGGCAACGCACCGTATCTCGCAGCGCTGCAACGGCTTGCGGCATCGCCCGGTGGCTCGAGCTGCCTGCCCGCACCAGGGTCTCGGTTGAGCGCTCCGGGACCGTGCGCGTAGCTGGAGGCATCTTTGCTTGACGCTCTCACGTGGCGATCCTAAACGTCGGGCAGCGACGTACCCGCGACAAGGGCCGTTTGGTCGCGGCTCGTGTCCTCCACGGCCGGGACTTACGGCGTCGTGGGCGGTTTAGCAGCGCATACGCCGCCGGCGGTCGGTGCCTCCAGCATCAGGCACAGGGGCTGCTTGGGGTCGCGCTCGGTCCTCTTGGCCGCCCAGCCCGGCCACACCGGTTTGCCGTTCCAGCTGACCAGCGTCCAGCCATCGTGCGGGTTGCCCTGGACCACGACGACACCGGCGTTGGGCAGCGGGTCGAACAGCAGGAGCAGTGGATCGGGGTTTCTGACGCTCATCATCGTCCCGACGCCGATGGCGAACTCGCTGGAGAACGCCACCTCGGTGATCTTGCCGCCCGCGGCCCGGACCGGGTTGGCCATGGCGTTGCCGTAGATCGTTTGCAGGGAGTCGTTGAAGCGACCCGCGTCGGTCGCCGCGTTGCCGTACATCGTCTGCAGCGCGCCGTTGAAGCGTTTGTGGAACTCGAATCCGTTGGCGTCGGTGGAGCCCGGAGCCAGCATCGGCACGATGCGCAGCCCAAGCAACCACGCCACCGGCCCCAGCAGGTACGCCAGCCCGGCGAGGCTGAACTGCGGTTGCCCGTTGAACGCGCCGGCGTCGATCTCGTTGAGGCCGGGCAGTGCCTGAACATTCATCCCCAACGCGGCCGCCAACGGGGCGGCCGTCTGCTGGGTCCTGGTCAGCTGCGACGCGAAGATCCCGGCGAGCGGACCCTGCGCGGCCAGCGTGGTGGCGATGTTCTGCGCCTGTTGCTGCCCGAGCGCGGTGAGCACCGTTCCGGGCACCGCCGTGTCGATCACCCGCGCCGCGTTGCCCTCCGACTGGCCATGCCGCACCAGGTCGATCACGATCGATTCGTCGGCCGAGGCCGTCGCAGGCTCGACGCACAACAGGACAGCCGAAACCGCCACGGCGCCGGCACGGCGGAGTCGCCTCGTCAGCAACGGACGCGCGTCGGGCCGGTACCAGACACGGGCGGCGCGATTCGCGCGGTTGAGAGGAAGGCGGTGAGTCGGCGAATGGCAGTTCTCCGTTCTCTTGGCCACCCATTCGTTGACCCCGTGGCAGGAGTAAAGTATCCGGTTGCCATCGGGCGGTGGCGCAACAACTTTCGCAGTCCGAGATCATGTTGTGACTACGTCGTGATGACGAGATTATCCGGCCCCCAAATGGTCTGGCTGATGAGTGCGCGAGAGGCATTGAAAGACAAGGCTATTGGTGAACACAGAAGACGGCGCCGTAGCGGTGCTGCTGTTCGGTGATCGCCGGGTGCCGCGACCGCTGGTCGGCCTGCCGGTCCACGGCGCCGATCCCGATTCCGCGATCGGGCCGTACCGGCGGCTGGTGGTGGTCGGCGCCGACGCCGACCTGGCCGCCGTGCTGACCGGGCTGCTGCGCGCCGGGCGGCTCGACGTCGAGGTGGCCTACGTGCCGCGCCGCCGTACCCGCGCGAGCCGGGCCTACCGCCTGCCCGCCGGGCGGCGCGCGGCGCGGCGAGCCCGGCGTGGCACCGCGCGGCGGGTGACCCTGGTCCGCGACGAGACCGGATCGGTGGTCGTCGGGCGGGCGAGCTGGCTGCCGTCCGAGGGGCGATCGCTGCGTGGCGAGGCCGTCGTCGACGACACCGTGTTGTTCGACGGGGACGTCCCCGGCGTGCACGTCGAGCCGACGCTGGCCGTGCCCGGCCTGCGCGCCCGCGTTGGCCGGCGCCGCTGGGTCGCCGGGCGCGCGGTCCAGCTGGGCAGCACCGGCGTCGACGTGGTGCGCGACGGCGTACCCGCGCCGCGGCCGGCGCGCCGCTCGACGTTCTACCGCAACGTCGAGGGCTGGCTGGCGGTCCGATAGTTGGGCTGAGTCCGCAGGATTCGCGAGCGCGGTCCGCATTACGGCGCTGGCGACTTTGCTGACAGTTCGTTCTGCAAAAGCGAGACGTCCCCAGCCCGCTCGAATAGCCTCAATCTAGGTTTGGGCGCACCACCCATTTGCCTGGAATCTCCGGCTTCCGCCCTGAACGGTCCCCGAAAGAAAGAGTTGTCAGATTCTCCGATTGGCGGGCTGGTCCTACCTACCTATCAGCCCGGCCCACCGGGGCTGCGACGAAACGAGGAGACATCATCATGATCACGCCGCATCACCTCGACCGCACCACTGGGCCCACGCTGAAAAAATCGGCCGCCATAACCGTTCTCGCCGGTGGGTTGGCGATGGCTGTCATAGGGCTGACCCCTGCCATGGCCAACGCAGACCCCGCACCGCTGGACCCCCCAAGCCCAACCATAACCGCAACCCTGCTCCCCACAGCGCCCCCACCGGGAAGGGCAGGATCAGACCTCTGTATCGCTGTCAACAATGCGCCGCGTGACCACCAGCCGAACAGCTTGAGCGGCTGCTAGGGCGCGCCGCACCACGCTACAGAGGCGGCGTTTCGACTCGGGGATTGGCGAGGCACCTCTGCCATCGCCACTGGTGATCAGGTTGAAGCCCTTGGGTTTTACTCCTTGTTCTACCGCAACGTCGAGGGCTGGCCGGCGGTCCGGCAGGTCGCGGGCTAGGCGCCGTCGCCCTGCTGCTTCGACGCCAGGTGCTTGACGATTAGGCAAAAGTTGACGACGGCGGCGCTCAGCTTGTGGATGGTGGCGTCCCGGGCCCGCCACGCACATCTGCCAGTCGCCGAACTCCTCAGGGGGTCTTTGGTTGTCCGCGTTGAGATGGATCTTCTGCTCGATCTGGTCGCACAGATCCGCCGGGGTCAAGTTGTCCCGGCGCATCGACGTCGAAGAACCATTTATCCGTCATGCCTAGTCGGTACCCCCTGCGCCGCGAATTCACCTGACCCGCGCGCCGGTCGACGTGACGAATGGAGCGCATCGTGTCACATTTCGCGGCTGCGGAACGTCGATATTCTCGAGAACTCCACGCATGAGGGGGACGCCATTGGCAGCGAATAGGCTTGCGTGCCGGCCGAATGTTGTCGTCCGGCTGCTGGACCTGACCCAGCTGGGACAGGCGCAGTGGTTGTTCGGCAACATCTACGAAGCGGTCGTCCATATCCCGGAGCGGCTTGCCGCCCAGCCGAGGCCGTCATCGGTGTTGGCACCGGGCAGCCCGGTGCGCTATTACGCTGCCGCCGCACCGATCACCGTGGCGGCCACGGCCGCAGCCGTGAGCAAGGGCTGGGAAATCGACGACGCCAGGGGCTGGTTGGCCGTTACGGCGGGATGCTCGGTCACCGGATTGGCCCTCACCGGCTATCTGATCCGGACGGTGAACCTCCCGGTGATGTTTGCCGACACGGCGCCGCCGCCAGACGTACGGGCCGCCCGACTCCGAACCTGGTACCGGCTCAATCTGGTTCGGATCGCCGCCGCGTGTGGCGCGTTGATCGCCGCGAACCGCGCGAGCCAGGTCATCGCGCGGCGGGGCGCACGGTAGCGCGCCAAACCCCGTCGACGGGCGGTCCGATAGTTTCGACCGGTGAACCTGCCCGCCCGGCGCGAATCGTTGCGACCCAGCCCCATCTTCCTGGCCCTGGTGGCCGTGACGGCGGCCGGCGGCGCGCTGGCCTGGCTGGCCGGCAGCACCGTGCGGCCACTGGCGTACGTCGGGGTGTTCACCTTCGTCATCGCCGGCTGGTTGGTGTCGCTGTGCCTGCACGAATTCGGGCACGCGGTGACCGCCTGGCGATTCGGCGACCACGACGCCGCCGTGCGCGGGTACCTGACGCTGGATCCCCGGCGTTACAGCCATCCCGCGCTGTCGCTGCTGCTGCCGATGGTGGTGATCGCGCTGGGCGGAATCGGCCTGCCGGGCGCCGCCGTGTACCTGCGGACCTGGTTCATGACGCCGAACCAGCGCACCCTGGTCAGCCTCGCGGGCCCCGCGGCCAACCTGGCGCTGGCGGTGCTGCTGCTCACCCTCACGCGGGTGTTCTACGACCCGTTCCACCAGGTGCTCTGGGCGGGCGTGGCCTTCCTGGGATTCCTGCAGCTGACCGCGGTGGTGCTGAACGTGCTGCCCATCCCGGGCCTGGACGGCTACGACGCGCTGGAGCCGCACCTAAGCCCCGAGACCCAGCGCGCGGTGGCGCCGGCCAAGCAATGGGGCTTCTTCATTCTGCTGTTTTTGCTCCTGGCGGGCGGTAACTGGTTCTTCGGGGCCGTGCTGTGGCTGTTCGACTTCTCGGGGGTGCCGACGTGGCTGGTGTCGGCGGGCAACGTGCTGACCCGCTTCTGGAGCCGCTGGTTCTGACCCTTGCCATATATGCGCGAATGTGCATATATTGCTCGCCATGGGCGCAGGCCACAGTCACAGTCCCGCCGAGACCGACGGGTCCCGGCTGATCCCTCGCATGATCGTCGCCGCCGCCATCCTGGCGGCGTTCTTCGTGATCGAGCTGACCACCTCGTTGCTCATCAACTCGATCGCGCTGCTGGCCGACGCGGGCCACATGCTGACCGACGTCGTCGCCGTCTTCATGGGCCTGGCCGCCGTGACGCTGGCCCGCCGCGGCAGCTCGTCGCCGTCGCGGACCTACGGCTGGCACCGCGCCGAGGTGTTCACGGCGGTCGCCAACGCGGGCCTGCTGATGGGGGTGGCCCTGTTCATTCTCTGGGAAGCGATCCAGCGGCTGAGGGAAACGCCGTCGGTCCCCGGCGTGCCGATGATCGTGGTCGCGCTCGCCGGCCTGCTGGCCAACCTCGTGGTCGCGCTGCTGCTGCGGTCGCACTCCGGGCAGAGCCTGGCGGTCAAGGGCGCCTACATGGAGGTGGTCGCCGACAGTGTGGGCAGCCTCGGGGTGCTGATCGCCGGCATCGTCACCGTCACGACCCGCTGGCCCTACGCCGACGTGGTGGTGGCGGTCCTGGTCGCGTTGTGGGTGCTGCCGCGGGCGATCTCGCTGGCCCGCGAAGCGTTGCGGATCCTGTCCGAATCGTCGCCGACCCACATCGACGTGGAGGAGCTGCGCTCGGCGCTGGGCGCCGTCGACGGCGTGACCGAGGTGCACGACCTACACGTGTGGACGCTGTCGCCGGGCAAGGACATGTGCACCGCGCACCTGCGCAGCACCGGCGACTCCGCCCGGGTGCTGCAGGACGCCCGGACCGTGCTCTCGGCGCGCGGGCTGGAGCACGCCACCGTGCAGATCGACGGGCCCGGCGAAGCGGAGTGTTCGGAGAGCTTCTAGAGGCCCAGCGCCGGCCGCGCCTCCGGGTCGCAATCGTCAAGCAGGTCCAGGCAGCGCAGGTGTTCCTCGGATTCGCCGATCGTGTCGGCGGCCCGGGCCAGCGCCGCCACACAGCGCAGGAACCCGCGGTTGGGCTCATGCGAATACGGCACCGGGCCGAAGCCCTTCCAGCCGTTCCGGCGCAGCTGGTCCAGGCCGCGGTGATAGCCGGTGCGGGCGTACGCGTACGCCGTGACGGCCTGCTCGTCGGCCAGCGCCTGTTCGGCCAGCGCCGCCCAGGCCACCGACGCCGACGGATGCGCGGCGGCGACGATCGCGGGCTTCTCGCCGGCGAGCAGTTCCGCCTCGGCGTCGGGATCGCCCGGCAACAGGGTCGGGTCGGGTCCGAGCAGGTCTCGTGGCGGCGTCATGGCTCCCATTCTGCAGCTGCCCCATTTCGCCGGGGCGGCGGACCTCGACCATCACCCCATCGAGGGGGACGGGTCGCTAAGCTCTCCAACTACCCCACCCGATAGCGGAGGACAGCCGTACTCATGCCCCAGCCACCCGAGCCCGACCGCGGCGGCACGCCGAACGCGCCTGGGCACGAATGGGCCGCGCAGTCAGGCGAAGACGCGACAGAGGGCGTCCCGCTCATCCCGAGCGACTCCGAGACGGAGACCGTCGTGATCCGGCCCGATTCGGGCGGCGGCCCGGGGGTTCCCGGGGACGACGCGGACGCCCAGCAGCGCGAACGCCGCTTCACCGCGCCCGGTTTCGACGCCAAAGAGACCACGGTGATCGCCACCACCCCGGAGCCCGCCACCGAGGCCTTCTCGACACCTCCGGAGGGCCAGACCGCGCAGCTTGGGGTGCCCCCCAAATCCGCTGTGCCACAGTCGATTCCGCCTCGACTCGGCGGAAAGCTGCGCACCTCCCGGCAGATCAACTGGGGCTGGGTGCTGGCGCTGGTGGTGATCGTGCTGGCGCTGGCCGCGATCGCGATCCTGGGCACGGTGCTGCTCACCCGCGGCAAGCACACGAAGGTGTCGCAGGAGGACATGGTCCGCACAACCATCCAGAGCTTCGACACCGCGATCCAAAAGGGCGACCTGACCACGCTGCGCACCATCACCTGCGGCACCACCCGCGACGGGTACGTGGACTACGACGAGCACTCGTGGGATGAGACGTACCGCCGGGTCTCGGCGGCCAGGCAGTATCCGGTGATCGCGAGCATCGACCAGGTGGTGGTCAACGGCCAGCACGCCGAGGCCAACGTCACCACGTTCATGGCCTACGACCCGCAGGTCCGTTCCACCCGCAGCCTGGACCTGCAGTATCGCGATGACCAGTGGAAGATCTGCCAGTCCCCGAGCGGCTAGGTTGAGCCTTCGGCGTCGAGTGTGCGGCCAGCCGCACGTTCGAGCGGCTAGCCGACGGACTTCCCGGCGCAGTGCAGGTCCTCGCAGGCCTCCACCACGCGCTCGCTCATCGACGCCTCGCCCTTCTTGAGGTAACTGCGCGGGTCGTAGACCTTTTTGTTGCCCACCTCGCCGTCGACCTTGAGCACGCCGTCGTAGTTGCTGAACATGTGGCCGGCGATCGGGCGGGTGAACGCGTACTGGGTGTCGGTGTCGACGTTCATCTTCACCACGCCGTAGCGCAACGCCTCCTCGATCTCCGACTTCAGCGAGCCCGACCCGCCGTGGAAGACGAAGTCGAACGGCTTGGCGCCGTCGGGCAGGCCCAGCTTGGCCGCGGCGACCTGCTGGCCCTGGGCCAGGATGTCGGGCCGCAGCTTGACGTTGCCCGGCTTGTAGACGCCGTGCACATTGCCGAACGTCGCGGCCAGCAGGTACTTGCCGTGCTCGCCGTGCCCGAGCGCCTCGATGGTCTTCTCGAAGTCCTCCGGCGTGGTGTACAGCTTGTCGTTGATCTCGTGGGCGACGCCGTCCTCCTCGCCGCCGACGACGCCGATCTCGATCTCGAGAATGATCTTGGCGGCCGCGGCCTCCTTGAGCAGTTCCTGCGCGATGGTCAGGTTCTCGTCGATCGGCACGGCCGAGCCGTCCCACATGTGCGACCCGAACAACGGGTCCTGCCCCGCGGCCACCCGCTCAGCGGAGATCCGCAGTAGCGGCCGCACGTAGCTGTCCAGCTTGTCCTTGGGGCAGTGGTCGGTGTGCAACGCGACATTGATCGGGTATCTGGCCGCGATCACGCGGGTGAACTCGGCCAGCGCCACCGCGCCGGTCACCATGTCCTTCACCCCCAGGCCGGAGGCGAACTCCGCACCGCCGGTGGAGAACTGGATGATGCCGTCGCTGCCGGCGTCGGCGAAGCCCTTGATCGCCGCGTTGACCGTCTCCGAGGAGGTGCAGTTGATGGCCGGGAAGGCGTACGAGTTTTCCTTGGCGCGGCCCAGCATCTCGGCGTATACCTCGGGCGTGGCGATGGGCATGGGCTCCTCCTGGCGACTAGGCCCATCCAGTATCGCAACACCGGTATGTTGAAGCATCGTGAGCACCACCGTGACGGCCCTGCCCCACATCTTCGACCCGATGTACTGGTTGGGCGCCGACGGCGTCTTCGGCTCCGCGGTGCTGCCGGGGATCCTGGTCATCGTCTTCATCGAGACCGGCCTGCTGTTCCCGCTGCTGCCCGGCGAATCGCTGTTGTTCACCGGCGGCCTGCTCGCCGCGCACCCGAATCCGCCGGCGAGCATCTGGGTGCTGGCCCCCGCCGTCGCGCTGGTGGCGATACTGGGCGATCAGACCGGTTACTTCATCGGGCGGCGGATCGGCCCGGCCCTGTTCAAGAAGGAAGACTCCCGGTTTTTCAAGAAGCACTACGTGACCGAGTCGCACGCGTTCTTCGAGAAATACGGGCCCTGGGCGATCATCCTGGCCCGGTTCGCGCCGTTCGTGCGGACGTTCGTCCCGCCGGTCGCGGGGGTGTCCTACATGCGCTACCCCGTGTTTCTGGGCTTCGACATCGTCGGCGGCATCCTGTGGGGCGGCGGCGTGACGCTGGCGGGCTACTTCCTGGGCAACGTGCCGTTCGTGCACCACAACCTGCAGAAGATCCTGCTGGTGATCCTCGTCGTGTCGCTGATGCCGGCGTTCATCGCGGCCGTGCGGAGCTACCGGGCGCGCCGACGGGGGCCGGCCGCCCCGGAGCCGGAGTCAGGACACCCGACTTCTGCGGTACGCAACGAAAGCGGCTAGCAGTTCCGGCCGGTCGATCGAGCTCTGCTGCACCGCCTCGCCCGGCGCGGCGCCCAGCAAGATCCGCTTGATCGGGATCTCCAGCCGCTTGCCGGTCAGCGTGCGCGGGATCCCGGGAACCGCCAGGATGTCGTCGGGCACGTGGCGCGGGGAGGCGTGCTGACGGATGGCCGCGACGATCCTGGACCGCAACCCCTCGTCGAGTTCGGCGCCGTCGGCCAGGGCCACGAACAGCGGCATCCAGTAGCCGCCGTCGTCCTGCTCGACGCCGACCACCAGGCAGTCGCCCACCTCGGGCATGCCCTCCACCGCGGTGTAGATCTCGGCGCTGCCCATCCGCACGCCCATCCGGTTCAGGGTTGCGTCCGAACGGCCGTGCACCACAACGGATCCCCGGTCGGTGATGGTGATCCAGTCGCCGTGACACCACACGCCCGGATACTTCTCGAAATAGGCTGCGCGGTAGCGGCTGCCATCGTCGTCGTTCCAGAAGAAGACCGGCATCGAGGGCATCGGCTCGGTGATCACCAGCTCGCCCTCCTCGCCGATCACCGGATGGTTTGCGCCGGACCAGGCTTCGATGGCCGCGCCCAGGCAGATGCACGACAGCTCGCCGGCGACCACGGGCAGGATCGCGCAGCCGCCGATGAAGGCGGTGCAGACGTCGGTGCCGCCGCTCATCGAGATCACCGGCACCGACCGGCCGAGTCCCTCGTGCACCCAACGGAATCCGGACGCGGGCAGGGGCGAGCCGGTGGAGCCCACGGCGCGTAGCCCGTCCAGCGGGTACGTCGCCCCCGGCTTGAGCCCCTTCTTGGCGCAGGCCAGCAGGTAGCCCGCGCCGGCGCCGAGCACGTTGACACCGCTCTCGGCGGCGACCCGCCACAGCCCGTCGGTGCCCAAATGCGTTGGGCTGCCGTCGTAGAGCACGATCGTGGTGTCGACCAGCAGCCCCGACAGCAGCAGGTTCCACATCATCCAGCTGGTCGACGAGTACCACAGGAAGCGCTCGCCGGCGTGCAGGTCCAGTTGCAGGCTCAGGTATTTCAGGTGCTCGATCACCGTGCCGCCGTGACCGTGCACGATGCCCTTGGGCTTACCGGTGGTGCCGGACGAGAACATCACCCACAGCGGATGCGCGAACGGCACCGCCGCGATCTCCAGCTCGGCGTCGGATGCCACCGCCGTCGCCCACGCGACGGTGTCGCCGTCGCTCGCCAGCCCGAGCCGCGGCACCACCACGGTGGCGCGCAGGCTGGGCATCGCCCGCCGGATCGTGTCCAGCTCCGCGCGCCGGTCGATGCGCTTGCCGTCGTACACCGACCCGTCGGTGGCCACCAGCACGACCGGCTCCACCTGGCCCAGCCGGGCGATCACGCCGTCGACGGCCACGTCCTGGTTGCACACAGCCCAGATGGCGCCGACGCTGGCGGCGGCCAGGGCGGCGACGGCCGCCTCGCCGACGTTGGGCAGGTAGCCGACGACGGCGTCCCCGGGCCGCACGCCGAGGCCACGCAGGTACGCCGCGAACGCGCCGGTCTCGCGGCGCAGCCGCGCCCACGACCACTCGCACGCGCCGTCCTCGCCCACGACGATCATCGCCGGGCGCTCGTCGGTGGCGTGCCGGAAGATCTCGGTGGCGTAGTTGAGCGTGGCGCCGGGGAACCACTCGGCGCCCGGCATGGAACGGTTGCCCAGCACCGCGCGCGGCGGGCTGCTGGCCTGGATGCCGAAGTAGTGCCACACGGCATCCCAGAACCACTCGATGTCGTCCACGGACTTGCGCAGCAGCGCGGGGTAGTCGCCGAAGCGGCCGCGGCCCGTCTCCGCGAGCCACGTCATGAAGTGGGTGAGGTTTGCTTGGGCCAGCGTCGCCTCGTCGGGAATCCAGCTGCCGGGCTCGGTCATGTCGCGCTCCCTGCCGTCACGGCGGTGACGTTACAGGCGGCCTCCATCAGCATCCAGCCCGACAGCTGCACCGACAGATCCCGCTCGGCGACCTCGGAACTGTTCACCGCACCCTCGACGAACTGCGCCTCCCCGCCCTCCGCGCCGGGCAGCTGGGCGTCGCGGTCCCAGAACGGGCCGAACAGCGGCAGCCCGTCGACCGTTTGCCGGTAGTCCCACGCCGACTTCGCGCTGGCCAGCACGATCCGCCGGGCGGTGTCGCGGGCCACGGCGTCGTCCGCCGAGTCCCCCGGCAGCGTGGTGGCGACCAGCGCCAGGTATCGGGCGGTGATGCCGGAGAACAGGCCGCCGTCCCCGCCGCCGGCCCCGGTCAGCACGCCCGTCGGGGCCATGTGGTCGGCGACGGCCGCGACCAGCCGGTGCACCCGCGGGGCGTGCCGGTCGTCATGGGTGCGCGCCGCGAGTTCCGTTTCCAGGCCGAGCACCACGCCCTGGCAATAGGTGTACTGGGCGCGGACCAGGGAGCCGGCCTTGATGCCGTCGAACACCAGGTGCGTCTCCGGGTCGATCAGGGTCTCGTTGATCCAGTCGGCCATCTGCTGGGCGCGCCGCATCTTCTCGCCGTAGCGGGCCAGGAAGATTCCCGCCGGGCCGTTGGCGGGGGCGTTGAAGAACTGGTCCTGCTTACGCCACGGGATGCCGCCGCCGTCCTCGGGCACCCACGCGTTCAGGAACTGGTCGGCGAGCTTAGGCAGCGCGCGGTGGCGCTCGACCCCGGCTATCCGGGCGGCGCGTTCCAAAGCCAGCGCCAGCCAGGCCATGTCGTCGTAGTAGCTGTTGGTCCAGCGAAAGTTGTTGCGCAGCCGGTGGGAACGGACCTGCCGGTTGATCCTGGTGTGCCGCTCGGGCCGCGGGTCGCGCAGCTGCGCGTCGACCAGGCAATCCAGCAGGTGCGCCTGCCACCAGTAGTGCCAGGTGCCGAACATCCGGTCACGGCGCGTCGACGGCCAGGCCACCACGCCCAGCTGCGTTGCGGGCAGGCCCCAGAGGCGCTTGAGGTGCCGTTGCGTGACGGCAGCCTCGGAGCTGGCCGCGCGGTTGACCCACAGCTGATCCATACTCCCCGATCCTGCCTCATACTGATATATGCGCTACCGGCAAACCATTTCGGGGACCACGCACACCTTCGACGGGCTGGTCGACGTGATGGCCAAGGCGACGCCGCTGCGCTCCGGCGACCAGCTGGCGGGGTGCGCCGCCGGCTCCGACGCCGAACGGGCCGCGGCCGCGTGGGTGCTGGCCGACATTCCGCTGGCGACGTTCCTCACCGACGTGCTGGTGCCGTACGAGACCGACGAGGTCACCCGCCTCATCATCGACGGCCACGACCGCGACGCATTCGGCCTGATCGCCGGCTTGACCGTGGGCGGCTTCCGCGACTGGCTGCTGGACGCCGCGTCCCGCGGCGACGGCGCGGCGCGCATCGCCGCCGTCTCCCCGGGGCTGACGCCGGAAATGGTTGCCGCGGTGTCGAAGATCATGCGCAATCAGGATTTGATCCTGGTGGCCGCCGCGGCGACGGCGACCGCGGCATTCCGCACCACCATCGGGTTGCCGGGCACGCTGGCCACCCGGCTGCAACCGAACCATCCCACCGACGACCCGCGCGGGATCGCCGCGGCGCTGCTCGACGGGCTGCTGATGGGCTGCGGCGACGCGGTGATCGGCGTCAACCCGGCGACCGACTCGCCGCGCGCGGCGTCCGACCTGCTGCACCTGCTCGACGACATCCGGCAGCGGTTCGCGATCCCGGTCCAGTCGTGCGTGCTCTGCCACGTCACGACCACGATGGAGCTGATCGAGCGGGGCGCGCCCGTCGACCTGGTGTTCCAGTCGATCGCCGGCACCGAGGGCGCCAACGCCTCGTTCGGCACCTCGATTCCGATGCTGCTGGAGGCCAACGAGGCCGCCCGGACGCTGAACCGCGGGACCGTCGGCGACAACGTCATGTACCTGGAGACCGGGCAGGGCGCGGCGCTGTCGGCGGGGGCCCACCTCGGCGTGGGGAACAAACCGGTCGATCAGCAGACGCTCGAGGCGCGGGCCTACGCGGTGGCCCGGGCGCTGCAGCCGCTGCTGATCGACACCGTGGTCGGCTTCATCGGGCCGGAGTACCTCTACGACGGCAAGCAGATCATCCGCGCCGGCCTGGAAGACAACTTCTGCGGGAAACTGCTCGGCCTGCCGATGGGCGTCGACGTCTGCTACACCAACCACGCCGAGGCCGATCAGGACGACATGGACACGCTGCTCACCCTGCTCGGCGTGGCGGGCACCGCGTTCGTCATCACCGTTCCCGGCGCCGACGACATCATGCTGGGTTACCAGAGCCTGTCCTTTCACGACGCGCTGTACGTGCGAAAAGCGTTGGGGCTGCGGCCCGCTCCCGAATTCGAGGCGTGGCTGGCCGGCCTCGGCATGGCCGACGCCGACGGCCGGATCCTGCCCGTCGACCCCGCGACGTCGCCGCTGCGCGCGCTGGCAGCCGGCTGATGACCGACCCGGAACCCCCGGACGTCTGGGCCCCGCTGCGGGCGACCACGCAGGCGCGGATCGGCCTCGGGCGGGCGGGAGATTCGCTGCCGACCCGGCGCGTCCTGGAGTTTCGGGCAGCGCACGCCGCGGCACGCGACGCCGTGCACGACCCGCTCGACGTCGACCGCCTCGTCCAGCGGCTCCGCGGCGTCGGCATCGGCGAGCCGCTACAGGTGCACAGCCGGGCCACCTCCCGCGGCGAATACCTGCGCCGGCCCGACCTCGGCCGCAGCCCGGCGGACCTGTCGGATCTGCCGAACACCAAGGCCGACATCGGATTTGTGCTCGCCGACGGCCTCTCGCCCCGGGCGCTGACCGACCACGCCGCGGGCATGGTCGAGGCGCTGGTGCGCGCGTTCGACGGCCGGTACACGATCGCCCCGCCGGTGGTCGCCACCCAGGCCCGCGTCGCGCTCGGTGACCACATCGGCGCAGCCCTCGGTGTCACAACGGTTCTCGTGCTGATCGGAGAACGGCCGGGGCTGTCGGTCGCCGACAGCCTGGGCATCTATCTGACGCACCGGCCGGCGCCGGGGCGCACCGACGCCGACCGCAACTGCGTGTCCAACATCCATCCGCCCGACGGCCTGGACTACCCGGCGGCCGCGGCGGTCACCACCGCGCTGGTCGCAGGCGCCCGCGAACTCGGCCGCTCGGGGGTCGCCCTCAAAGACACGACGCGAGGGGCGATCGGCAGTTCTAGCGCCTCCGGCCGAGCACCCAACCCAGCACCAGCGCGGCCAGCACGGCCAGCAGCACCGGGGCGTACCTCTTGAGCTGGTCTCCGCCGGCGAGGTCGAGCAGGTCGATGGGCTCGGGCTCGGCGGCGTGGCGTGGCTCCGGGGCGCGCCCGACCTGCGGGGGGCCCTCGGGTGTGGCCCGCGCGGCCACCGATTCCGCGACGAGCTTGGCTTCGAGCGACTCCACGAACTGGCCCAGCAGCTTTTCCGACACCTGCTGCAGCATGCCGCTGCCGAACTGGGCCAGCTTGCCGGCGATCTTCAGGTCGGTGTCGACGGTGACGCCGGTGCGATCGCCGTCCTCGTGGAGCTGGGCGGTGACCGTCGCCGCCGCGTTGCCGGTCCCGCGGGTCTCCTTGCCCTTGGCGTCGATCACCGCGCGGTATTGGCCGCGATCGTGCTCGACGAAGCGCACCTTGCCGCTGAACTCGCTGGTGACGGGGCCTACCTTCACCTTGACCTTACCGAGGTAGTCGTCGCCCTCGTGGCCGGTCAGCGCGGCCCCGGGCATCAGCGGGATCACCTGCTCCAGGTCGCTCAGCACGTCCCAGGCCTCTTCGATGGGGGCACTGACGGTGAACTGGTTGGCGATCTTCATCCCGGGGTCCTCTCGTGTGCGGCGACGACGGCGTCGTGCACAGCCTACGGGCGGCACTACGGAAGTAGAGTGGGGTCCCCCGCGTCACGGTGGATCCGCCCGCCGATCTCGGCCAGCGGGCGGCCCCCGCCGCCCCAGCGCTTGGCGATGATGTCGGCGGCGATCGAGACCGCGGTCTCCTCGGGGGTGCGCGCACCGAGGTCCAGCCCGATCGGGCTGGACAGCCGGCTCAGTTCGGCGCCGGTCAGCCCGGCGGCCCGGAGCCGGGTCATCCGGTCGTCATGCGTGCGGCGCGACCCCATCGCCCCGACGTAGCCGACCTCGGGCAGGCGCAGCGCCACCTCGAGCACCGGCACATCGAACTTCGGGTCGTGGGTCAGCACGCAGATCACCGTGTGCCGATCGACGGCGCCCGCCTCCGCCTGGGCCGTGAGGTAGCGGTGGGGCCAGTCGACGACGACCTCGTCGGCCGTCGGGAAGCGGGCCCGGGTGGCGAACACCGGGCGGGCATCGCACACGGTGACGCGGTAGCCGAGGAACGAGCCCTGCCGCGCCAGCGCGGCGGCGAAGTCGATCGCGCCGAAGATCAGCATCTGCGGCGGCGGCGCGAAGCTGGACACGAAGACCTCCATGCCGTCGCCGAGCCGCTGCCCGTCGGGCCCGTACACGAGGACGTCGCTGCGGCCCAGCGCGAGCAGCCCGCGCGCGTCGTCGGCGACCGCGGCGTCGGCGCGCGCCGAGCCCAGCGAACCCGCCACGCCGTCGGGCCGGATGACGATCCGCCGGCCCACCCAGTCCGGGTCGGGGTGGGCGACGACGGTGGCGGTCGCCACCGCGCGACGCTCGGCGATTTCGTCGGCCACTGCGCCGAGCTCGGGAAACGACGCACGCGAGACCGGTTCGACGAACACGTCGATGACGCCGCCGCACGTCAGGCCGATCGTGAACGCGTCGTCGTCGCTGACTCCGTAGCGCTCCAGCCGCGGCGCCCCGGTCTTCGCAGCCTCGGCGGCGAGGTCGTACACCGCGCCCTCCACGCAGCCGCCCGACACCGACCCGGTGACCGAGCCGTCCGGCGCGACCACCATCGCCGCCCCCGGCGGGCGCGGCGCGGACCGGAAGGTACGCACCACCGTGCCCAGCCCCGCAATATCGCCGGCACGCCAGATCGACATCAGCTCGGCAATCACGTCACGCACCCTCTCAACGTATGCGGACGGCCGCGAGCCCGGCTCAACTTGGGGTCTATTCGCCTCGGCTCGGCCGGACGAGGTATCCCACGCCGTCGCGGGTGAACGCTTGGCTTCGAGTGTGCGCTGAGGGCGGCGACACGCCGAAAATCCCCGCCCTGAGCGCACATTCGATGCGCAAGCGGGAAAGCGACGCCGCTACCACGCGTCGGACAGGTCGGCGTGCTGCCGGACCCAGGCGTGCATCGCGATCCCGGCGGCCACCCCGGCATTGATGCTCCGCGTCGAGCCGAATTGGGCGATCGACACCGCCATCGCGGCGCCCGCGCGGATGTCGTCGGTGATGCCCGGGCCCTCCTGACCGAACACCAGCAGGCAGTCCCGCGGCAGCGCGGTCTCCTCGAGCCGCGTCGCGCCCGGGACGTTGTCCACCGCGACCACCGTCAGCCCGGCACCGGCGGCGAAGCCCAGCAGGTCGGCGGTGCTGTCGTGATGGCACAGCCGCTGATAGCGGTCGGTCACCATGGCGCCGCGGCGATTCCACCGCCGCCGGCCGACGATGTGCACGGTGTGCACCGCGAAGGCGTTGGCGGTGCGCACCACCGAGCCGATGTTGGCGTCGTGCCCGAAGTTCTCGATCGCCACGTGCAAGGGATGGCGGCGGCGGTCGATGTCGGCGATGATCGCCTCGCGCGTCCAGTACCGATAGGCGTCGACGACGTTGCGAGTGTCGCCCTCGCGCAACAGGACCGGGTCGTATCGCGGGTCGTCGGGTGGGTCGCCGGGCCACGGCCCCACCCCGGCGGCCGGTGCGGCCCATTCGGTCGGCCCGGGCCCCGGTTCGCTCATCGCGGCGTCCACACCGCGGCGTGCGTGCCGTCGACCGCCACCGTCGCGTAGAGCAGCGCCTCGTTGATCTCGCCCTGCGTGCACAACGACGCGCTGACGTGCACCGCGTCCAGCGAGGCGTCGGGCAGGATCAGCACCGACGACCCGTACGCCGAGCAGGCCGGGTTCAGCCCGGCGCCGGGCAGCGTCGGGGACGCGAGCAGCATCAGCGGGCCGCCGCGGTTGGCCGACTCGTCGCGATACCGGGCGGCCAACCCGTCGGCTTCCAGCCCCAGCAGCATGTAGCCGGTGCCGTTGAACGCCGCCGGATCGCCGAGCTGCGCCTTCGTCATCGGGGCGCCGTCGGCGCGCCAGGCCGACAGACTGACGGTCTTCACCGACAGGCCGGTGTCGTTGGCGTTGGTGGGCATCAGCCCCACCGGGAACGCGGCCGGGTAGGCCGCCGAGCTGTTCGGGATCCGGTCGCGCGGCGAGTAGGTGTACACGCCGCGGACCTGACTGCGATCCTTGAGCGGCCCAAGGCAAACCGTCCCGGCGAGCCGGTCGCCGGAGGCCGACAGCGGCGAGTGGACGTCGGGCGCCTGGCCCGCCGGGCGGTCGCAACTGCCCAGCCCGTTGGACTCCATCGGGTGCGACAGCGCCCCGTAGAGCCCGAACCGGATGTCCTCGGGTTTGGCGTGCGGCGCCTGCGGGTTGGCCGCCGAGGCGTCGACGTCGATCAGCACGTAGTCGCCGTCCCACCGCAGGTTCGACACCGCCATGTTCCAGCCCAGCAGCGAAAGCGATTCCCCGAAGCGGGCGCCCTGCGCGCCGTAGGGGCGGACGGGCTGGCTGACGCCCGAGCAACCCGTCAGGCAAGCCAGCAGGCAAGCCGCCATCGCGAGGAAGGTGCGCACAGCGATGACGGCCTAGCCCAGCCCCAGATCGGCGAGGCCCAGCACGCTGCGGTACGGCAGGCCCTCGGCCTCGATGGCCTCGGCCGCGCCGGTGGAACGGTCCACGACCGTGGCCACGCCGACCACGTGCCCGCCTGCCTCTTGGACGGCGCGCACCGCGGTCAGCGCCGACGCCCCCGTGGTGCTGGTGTCCTCGACGACCAGCACGCGCTTGCCCGCGACCTCGGAGCCCTCGATAAGGCGTTGCAGCCCATGGGTTTTCGCGGACTTTCGCACCACGAACGCGTCGATCGGGCGGCCCGGCGCGTGCATGACGGCCGTGGCGACCGGGTCGGCGCCCAGGGTGAGGCCGCCGACCACCGCGTAGTCCCAGTCGTGGGTGAGGTCGCGCATCAGCGTGCCGATCAGGGCGGAGGCCCGGTGGTGCAGGGTCGCGCGGCGCAGGTCGACGTAGTAGTCGGCCTCCTTGCCCGACGACAATGTCACCTTGCCGTGCACCACCGACAGCCGGCGCACCAGGTCGGCCAGCTCCTCGCGGGAGTCGGTGTGCGCGTCAGGTCCGGCCACGGCCACCGCCGATCCGCTTGGTCACGGCCCGCATCAGGGTCCGCGGAATCATCCGCTCCACGGCGATGATCGCCTTGTATTGCAGGCCGGGGATGCTGATCACCTTGCCGCGCGCGATGTCGGCCAGGCTCTGGTTCACCACGTCGTCGACCTCGAGCCACATGAACGACGGTGACTTGGCCATGTCGATCCCGGCGCGGGCGTGAAACTCGGTGTGCACGTAGCCCGGACACACAGCGTGCACCCCGACGCCGGTGCCCTGCAGGCCGACGGACAGGCCCTCGCTGAACGAGATGACCCACGCCTTGGATGCCGAGTAGGTCGAGCCGCGGCCCGGCACCAGCCCCGCGACGCTCGCGATGTTGATCACGGTGCCGGCGCCGGCGTCCAGCATGGCGGGCAGGGCCGCCCGGGTGAGGTGCATGACCGCGGTGACGTTGACGTCGAGCTGCGACTGCAGCAGCGCGGGATCGGTCGCCCAGAAGTCGCCGGAGGTGCCGAAGCCGGCGTTGTTCACCAGGACGCGCACCCCGCGGGACAGCCGTTCGCAGACCTGGTCGCGGCCGGCGGCGTCGGCCAGGTCGGCGGGCAGCACCTCGATGTTGCCGGCGCGGCCCTGCAGTTCGCCGGCGAGGTCGGTCAGCCGGTCGACGTCACGGGCGACCAGGACCAGGTCGTATCCGTCGTTGGCATAGCGTCGCGCGTAGCCGGCGCCGATCCCCGAGGTGGGCCCGGTGATCAGGGCTACGGGACGAGGCATGAGCGACATCCTAATGACGGCGGCCGCGCCGCCCACCCGGCGCCCGGCGCGCCGTCAGTGCTGATAGTTGGTGGCCTGGTGGCCGTTGCGCCCCGCCGGCGGCGGGCGGCGAACGGCGTCCGGGCCGCGCTGCTCCCGCCGGATCGGCTCGGCCGGCCGGCGCGCGGACGCCTGAACGTCGGAGCCCAGTAGCCCGGCCACGTCCTGCTGCGGACGCCGGGGCGGCAGCTCGGCGCGGCCGGCGGGCGCCAGCGGGCGGCTGGGCGCCGCGCCGCGCAGCCCCGCGGGCGCGCCCGCCTCCTGCTGGGTCTCCTCCGGCAGCGGCGGCAGCACCCGCAACAGGTCGTTGAACTGACGCACGGTGCGCAGGCCCTCGTCCCACTGGGTGCGGGTGCTGGTGATGGGCATGGCGACCAGCGTCCAGTTCTGCTCGTTCCACATGATCTCGGCGGAGTCCGGGGCGGTGTGCGCGAAGGTGACCATGCGGCGGTCGCAGGCCCGCCGGGCGGCGTCCAGGTTGGTGGAGTACACCATCCGCGGGCCGATCGCGCCCAGCAGCCAAATGTCGCTCTCCCGTGGCTCTTTGAGCCCCTTGAGCCGCAGGTCCACCACGACGTTGGTGCCCACCTTGCGGTGCAGCGCGATCACGGTGGCGACTTCCTCGAGGTCGAAGATGTACACCGCCTCGCCGCGGATCTGACCCAGCACCACGTTCTCGGCGGCGATGTCGCCGACCGTCGAGATGACACCGCGCTTCCAGCGCTTGAGGATGTCGGCCGATTCCCGCTCATAGTCGAACCCGTGCGACCGCGCCCAGGATTTGCGGCGCCTGCTGCGTCCGCGGCGTCGATCGAGGTCGACGTACAGCAACACGCCCGCGCCGACGAAGCACAGCGCGGAGAGCGTGAACCAAAGGGGGACCATCCCACACAGGGTATCCGCATTTGCTCCGGAATAAATAAGTCCGGTCGGTCACAACCCAATCACAGGACCAAACACCCCACTGATGCGCCGAACGTCGACTTGTTGGGCTCTTTCGGATGAAATGCCCACAACAAGTCGACGTTCGAGCAGCATCAGCCCAGGATCAGCGAATCGCCGTCCGGGCTGACGTTCACCGGCACGGTGTCGCCGTCGTGAATGTCACCGGCCAGCAGCAGCTTGGCCAACTGGTCGCCGATGGCCTGCTGCACCAGCCGGCGCAACGGCCGCGCGCCGTACACCGGGTCGAACCCGCGCTGCGCCAGCCACTGCTTGGCCGGCAGCGACACCTCCAGCGTCAGCCGACGCTGCGCCAGCCGCTTCTGCAGCTGGGCCAGCTGGATGTCGACGATCGACACCAGCTCGCCGGGCTCGAGGCCGTGGAAGATGATCACGTCGTCGAGCCGGTTGATGAACTCCGGCTTGAACGCCGAGCGCACCGCGGCCATCACCTGCTCCTCGCTGCCGCCCGACCCGAGGTTGGACGTCAGGATCAGGATGGTGTTGCGGAAGTCGACCGTGCGGCCCTGACCATCCGTCAACCGGCCCTCGTCGAGCACCTGCAGCAGCACGTCGAACACGTCCGGGTGCGCCTTTTCGATCTCGTCGAACAGGATCACCGTGTACGGGCGCCGCCGCACCGCCTCGGTCAGCTGGCCGCCCTGGTCGTAACCGATGTAGCCGGGCGGGGCGCCGACGAGCCGGGCGACCGAGTGCTTCTCGCCGTACTCGCTCATGTCGATGCGGACCATCGCGCGCTCATCGTCGAACAGGAACTCCGCCAGCGCCTTGGCCAGCTCGGTCTTACCGACGCCGGTCGGGCCCAGGAACATGAACGACCCTGTCGGCCGGTTGGGGTCGGCCACCCCGGCCCGGCTGCGACGCACCGCGTCGGACACGGCCGTCACCGCACGCTTCTGGCCGATGACGCGCTTGCCCAGCTCGTCTTCCATGCGCAGCAGCTTGGCGGTCTCGCCCTCGAGCATCCGCCCGGCGGGGATGCCGGTCCACGCCGACACCACCTCCGCGATGTCGTCGGGCCCGACCTCCTCCTTCAGCATCACGTTCTCGCGCGCCTCGGCCTGGGGCAGCGCCGCGTCGAGCTTCTTCTCGACCTCGGGGATGCGCCCGTAGCGCAGTTCGGCGGCCTTGGCCAGATCGCCGTCGCGCTCGGCGCGCTCGGACTCCCCGCGCAACGCCTCCAGCTGCTCCTTGAGCTCGCGGACCACGTCGATCGCGCTCTTCTCGTTCTGCCAGCGGGTGGTGAGCTCGGCCAGCTTCTCCTTCTGGTCGGCCAGCTCGGAGCGCAGCTTCTCCAGCCGCTCCTTGGACGCCTCGTCCTCCTCCTTGGCCAGCGCCATCTCCTCGATCTCGAGGCGGCGCACCAGGCGCTCGACCTCGTCGATTTCGACGGGCCGCGAGTCGATCTCCATCTTCAAGCGCGAGGCGGCCTCGTCGACCAGGTCGATGGCCTTGTCGGGCAGGAAGCGCGCGGTGATGTAGCGGTCGGACAGCGTCGCCGCGGCCACCAGGGCCGAGTCGGTGATGCGCACCCCGTGGTGCACCTCGTAGCGGTCCTTCAGGCCGCGCAGGATGCCGACGGTGTCCTCCACCGACGGCTCGCCGACCAGCACCTGCTGGAACCGCCGCTCCAGCGCGGCGTCCTTTTCGATGTACTTGCGGTACTCGTCGAGCGTGGTGGCGCCGACCAGCCGCAGCTCGCCGCGGGCCAGCATCGGCTTGATCATGTTGCCGGCGTCCATCGCGCCCTCGCCGGTCGCGCCCGCGCCGACGATCGTGTGCAGCTCGTCGATGAAGGTGATGATCTGGCCGGCGGAGTTCTTGATGTCGTCGAGGACGGCCTTGAGCCGCTCCTCGAATTCGCCGCGGTACTTGGCGCCGGCCACCATCGAGCCCAGGTCCAGGCTGATGACGGTCTTGTCGCGCAGGCTCTCCGGTACGTCGCCGGCCACGATGCGCTGGGCCAGGCCCTCCACGATCGCGGTCTTGCCGACGCCGGGCTCGCCGATCAGCACGGGGTTGTTCTTGGTGCGCCGGCTCAGCACCTGCACGACGCGGCGGATCTCGTTGTCGCGCCCGATGACCGGGTCGAGCTTGCCCTCGCGGGCGCGCGCGGTCAGGTCGGTCGAGTACTTCTCCAGCGCCTGGTAGGTGGCCTCCGGCTCGGGGCTGGTGACGCGGGCGCTACCGCGCACCTTGACGAAGCCGTCGCGCAGCGCCTGCGGCGACGCGCCGTGGCCGGTCAGCAGCTTGGCCACGTCGGAATCTCCCGTGGCCAGGCCGACCAGCAGGTGCTCGGTGGAGACGTACTCGTCGTCCATCTCGGTCGCCAGCTGCTGCGCGGTGGTGATGGCGGCCAGCGATTCGCGCGACAGCTGGGGCTGCGAGCTGGCGCCGCTGGCCTGCGGCAGCCGCTCGACCAGGCGCTCGGCCTCGGCGCGGATGGTCGCGGGCTGGACGCCGACAGCCTCCAGCAGCGGCCCCGCGATCCCGTCGGCCTGCGTCAGCAGGGCCATCAGCAGGTGCGCGGGCCGGATCTCGGGGTTACCGGCGGCCGAGGCCGCCTGGAGCGCCGAGGTCAGCGCCGCTTGCGTCTTGGTTGTCGGGTTGAAAGAGTCCACGACGCCTCCGTTCGGTACGTAGGGAAAATGCTTGTCGCGATGTTCAACGTCGTCAAGGTTGAGTGTGTTCCGCTCAACTCTAACGAGTTTTGAGCACTACGGTGCACCGGGTACCCGGGTAACGATGACGCAGACAGAACCACACCAGGAGCGGACCGATGGGCGCCGCGCCTTCAGGCTTGCCATCGTGGTCGGCGGACTCGCGCTGGCGGGGCTGGCCGTCGCCGGATTCCGCACCGACCTGGGTGCCGACGGCCCGTCGGCCACCGTCCCCGAGGCCGGAACGTTGCAGGTCAACGGGACGGGCACGACGAAGACCGTCCGCTGCCAGGGCGGCTACCTCTCGGTCAGCGGTCAGACCAACACTGTCACCGTCACCGGCCACTGCACCAGCGTCAGCGTGTCCGGCCACGGCAACCGCGTCGCGGTCGACAGCACGGACGCGGTGAGCACCTCCGGAACCGGCAACGCGGTGACGTACCACTGGGGTTCACCCAACGTCGCCAACGCCGGGGCGGCCAACACCGTCAAGCAGGGCTGAGCCCGGGTCACGGGCGATAGGCCGCCGGCAGGTCGAGTTCGTCCGCGTCGCCGGTGAGATAGCGCTGCACGCTCGGCGCGATCAGCGCGACGACCTCTTCGGTGCGCAGCTCGGCAAGCGGCCCCACCCGCATCACGTAGCGGAACAACGCGGTGCCCACCAGGTTGGTCCCCGCCAGGTTGGCCCGCAGCACGGTGTCGGGCCCCTCGCCCAGGACGCCGGAGATGGCCGCCATCACGTAGCCGCGCATGAACTCGCGGAAGGCCTCGTACGCATCGGAGTTCAGCATCGCCGAGTGCAGCATGGCGACCATGGTCGGGCCGGTTTCCGGCTCTTCCCAGATCCGCAGGTAGGCCCGCACCAACCGCACGCCGACGTCCTCGCGTGGGCCGTCGGTCATCGCGGCGACCAGCACGTCGCCGTCCAGGATGAGCCGCATCGACTCACGGAACAGCTCGGCCTTGGAACCGAACAGGTACAGCACCATCGCGGCGTCCACGTGTGCGTCGTCCGCGATCTGACGCAGCGTCGTCTTCTCGAAGCCCTGCGCGGCGAACCGCCGCTTGGCCGCTCGGAGCACCACGTCCTTCGACACGGGCTCGCCCTGGCGGCGGCCCCTGCGCTTTTGCGCGCCTCCGGCGCCGGGCGCTCTTTTCGCGCCCGCGGGGGAAGCGGCAGGTGGCGGCATAGGACGACCGTATCATTTCACTAGTCGTTGAAAATATTGAACACGGCCGTTACGCTGCGAACGTCATATTTCATCTGCTGATGAAAAGGAGGTAGCGCATGATCACGCAGTCGCTTCCCCAGCACGGCCGGCCGGCACACTCCCGTCCGGCGCTGCCACTCTTGCGTGCTACGGGAATCGTCGCGGCGATGACCGTCGCGGTGGCCATCATCTGCGTCGCCTTCGCGCTGCCGGCGGCACGCTCGAAGCCACACCACATTCCGATCGGCCTGGTGGGGCCCGGCCTGGTAACCGGGCTGATCAACAGCCAGCTCGATACCGCCGCTCCGGGCGGCTTCACCGTGACCACCTACCCGGACGAGGCCGCGCTGCGGTCGGCGATCCGCAACCGCGACGGCTACGGCGGCCTCGTGGTCACCCCCAAGGGCCCCACCCTGCTGCTCGCATCCGGGGCGAGCCCGACCGTGGCACAACTGCTGACGCAGATCGGCGACCGCGTCGCGCAACGCACGGGCGCGCCCTTGCGCACCGAAGACCTGGCCCCGCTGCCGGCCGACGACCCGCGCGGCGCAGGCCTGGCCGCATCCGCGCTGCCGATCACCCTGGCCGGAATCCTGCCCGCCATCGTGCTGTTGCTGGCATTTCCGCGCCGACCCTGGCTGAATTTCGCTGTCGCAAGCGCATTTTCGGTCGCGGCCGCCGCGACCGTCGCGGTGTTGCTGCGCTACGTGCTCGGGTCGGTCGATCAAAATTTCTGGGGCGTGGCCGCCGGGCTCACGCTGGGCACATTGGCGATGACGTTGCCGACGCTGGCGCTGGGCACGCTGTTCGGCCGGGTCGGCCTGAGTGGCGCGGTCGCGGTCGCCATGCTGCTGGGCAACCCGCTGTCGGGACTGATGAGCGCCCCGGAGATGTTGCCGTCCGGGTGGGGCGCGCTGGGCCAGCTGCTGCCGCAAGGGGCCAACGCCACGTTGCTGCGATCGACGGCGTTCTTCTCCGGTGCCGGGGCGACCACGGCCGGCGTCGTGCTGTGCTGCTGGGTGGCCGCCGGGGCCGTGCTGATCGGGATTGCCGGCGCGCGGCGCGCCTAGAATCGGGCCCCGTGGGGCTCGAGGACACCGACGCGTTGCGGGTGCTGCGCGACGCCTTCGCCCAGGGCGAGGCCGGGCCCGACAACGAGCTGGTCCGGCGGTTCTACACCCAGTGGTTCGGCCTCGACGTCTCGGTGCGCGACCTGTTCCCGCCCGAAATGGGTGATCAGCGCACCGCTTTCGCCCACGCCCTGCGCTGGGTGTACGGCGAACTCGTCGACCAGCGAGCCCAGGAACCGGTGGCCTTCCTCGCCCAGCTCGGCCGGGATCACCGCAAATACGGTGTGCTGCCGCAGCATTACGACACGCTGCGGCAGGCTTTGTTCTCGTCGCTTCGGACTCACCTCGGCGACGCCTGGACCGACGCCGTCGCCGAGGCCGCGACCCAGTCGCTCAACCTGATCACCGGGGTGATGCGGGGCGCGGCCGACGCCGAGGAGGGCCCCGCCTGGTGGGACGGCACGGTGATCGAGCACATACGGGTGTCCCGCGACCTCGCCGTGGTCCGGCTGCAGCTCGACCGCCCGATGGACTATCACGCCGGCCAGTACGTCAACGCCCACGTCCCGCAGTGCCCGCGGCGCTGGCGCTACCTGTCCCCCGCCATCCCGGCGGACCCGGGCGGCGGCATCGAATTCCACGTCCGCGTGGTGCCCGGCGGCCTGGTCAGCACCGCCATCGTCAACGAGACGCGGCCCGGCGACCGGTGGCGGCTGTCCAGCCCGCACGGCGGCCTGCGGGTGGACCGGGACGGCGGCGACGTGCTGATGGTCGCCGGCAGCACCGGCCTGGCGCCCCTGCGCGCGCTGATCATGGACCTCAGCCGATACGCCGTGAACCCGCGCGTGCACCTGTTCTTCGGCGCCCGCTACCGCTGCGAGCTCTACGACCTGCCGACCCTGTGGCAGGTGGCATCGCACAACCCGTGGCTGTCGGTCTCGCCGGTATCCGAATACAGCGCCGACCCGGCGTGGGCCGCCGACTATCCCGACTGCACGCCGCCACGCGGACTGCATGTGCGCCAAACCGGCCGGCTCCCCGACGTGGTGACCAAGTACGGCGGGTGGGGCGACCGGCAGATCCTGATCTGCGGCGGGCCGGCGATGGTGCGGGCCACCAAAGCCGCGCTGATCGCCAAAGGCGCTCCGCCTGAACACATTCAGCACGACCCACTGTGGAGGTAGGCATGCGCGTCGTCACCCTGCGCGACCAGGCATCGGCGCTGACCGCCGAGTTCGTGCCCGGGGCGGGCATGATCGGAACCTCGCTCAGCGACGCCGGCGTGGAGCTGTTGGGGCAACGGCGCGGGCTGGACGCCTATGTGGCCAATGGCAAGACGATGGGGATCCCGATCCTGTATCCCTGGGCAAACCGCCTGGGCGCCAACAGCTATACCGCGCAAGGCGTGACGACGACGCTGACACCGGGCGACAACGGGGTTCGCGCCGATCCCAACGGCCTGCCGATCCACG